>CAYSWE010000323.1:0-5861 GCA_964434515.1 uncultured Phycisphaerales bacterium
GGGCGAAGCGTCACCAGTTGATAGAGCGTCGCTCCGAGGCCATACACATCGACGCGAGCATCGAGCTTCTTCTCGCCGCGCGCCTGCTCCGGCGCCATGTAGGCCGGGGTCCCGACGGTGTCGCCGGTCTTGGTCAGGCCGGTCTCCGTGCTGTCCTGGGACAAGCCGAAGTCAACGAGCACGGGCGCCCCATCCGGCCGGAGCAGGATGTTGCTGGGCTTGAGATCGCGATGCACGATGTGCTCTCGGTGCGCGTAGCCGAGCGCTTCGGCGATCTCCATGGCCCACGCCGCGGCGGCAGCATAGTACGGCACCTGCGGGCTGGGCGGTAGCCAGACCCCTGCGGGGAACCCCGCCTCTTCGAGCAGCGACTTGCGAAGCTCGCTGGTCGGACGCGACTCGACCCTCTTGAGGCAATCCTCGAGCGACGGCCCCTCGACGAGTTCCATCGCGAAGTAGTGGAGGTCCTGCGCCTTGCCAACGGAGTAGACCTTCGCGATGCCCGCATGGTTGAGTCGACCAGCGCTGACTGCCTCGCGCTGGAAGCGCTTGAGCGCGCTCTCGTTGAGAGAGATGTGCGACGGCAACACCTTGAGCGCCACCCGACGACCAAGAGACTCCTGGACCGCCTCGAACACGATCCCCATGCCGCCTCGCCCGATTTCACGGACGATGCGAAACTCTCCTAACCGTCGCTCGCGTTGTGCATTCGACGCCATTCTCCGGTCTGATCGGATTTCTAACGGCTTCGCCTTGACCCGTGCTTGTGGATCCTGTCGCGGGCGCCTAACCTTGTTTGGCCCATTCTCCGGAAACACAACGGTAACCAAGGGATCCCCCCCGACGATGAGCGAAACTCACACCCGCGAGCAGCCGAAGTCCCTCCCCGTCCGGCTCATGGAGGAGGTCAACGGCTCCTATCAGAAAACAACGCTCCTACAGAAGCGCGTCCGCGAAATCGTCCGTGGTCAGCGGCCTCTCTACGAGACACGCGAATCCAACCCGATCGCCATCGCCCTAGAAGAGGCGCGCCGCGGCTTGATCGAGCTCACGCCGGACGAGACGCCCGAGCTGTAGCGCCAGCGCTGACTGGCTGTAGCGCCAGCGCTGACTACAGATCGCGGGTTTCCGCGACCGCTTGTAGGTCGATCCAGGCGCGCAAGGGTCGGGCGTTGCGCGTCACGAGGGTCAGATGCGTGAGGACTTGTCGCGCTGACGCCGACCCGATGATCTGCGTTTCCAGGCCATGCGGGAATCCGTCGCCGGCCGTCGTCACGAGCGCAAACTTTGCGACTCCCCGCACCGGGCTCGCCACGTTGGTGGCGATGGACTCGCCCAGTGGAGCCAGCGTCTTGCCGCGAGACACGCTCGGGTCGGGCGGAAGCTTGAACCCCGGCGCAACGTCGGCGAAGTCGCCGGCCCCGTCGACGACGGCGAACGCCGAAGCAAACGGACTGCCGATACGCCAGAGCAACTTGGCCGGCCGAAATGGAAACGCCGGGCTCTTCGGGTTGGTGCCGGCGAAGAGATGCAAGAGCAAGGCTCTCAGCTCGTCCGGATCCGCGATCTCATCCACCTGCTCTCGGTTGATGAGTGGCGGGGACACCCATCGCACAAGGTCCAAGCCTTCGACCTCGTTCTGGAGGTCGGCCCCAGGCATCTTGCGGAGGTAATAGCAAAGGATCTGGTAGAGATCGGTACGCACGAGCTTCTTGGATCCTTGGCCCTCGTGTAGATCAAAGACGTCGGCCCGCAGGTGTTTGGCAAAGAGCAGGACATTGCCCGCCTTCTCCTCACCGAGTTTGTCCTTTCCGAACGTCGCGTCCGCGACGATGCGCGGTAGCCGCTCGGAAGAAAGAGGCTGCCAAGCGCTACGATCCAGCCCGGCCAAGAAGGCCCGGCCCGCGGTATCGTCCGCAAACAGGCGCGTCGAGCTGCGCACGTCCCCGCGGATGCGCGTCATCAAGTCCTGCGCACTCTGCGTGACGCGAGTTTGACGGGCCACGAATCCCTGCGCTTCCTGGCCTCGCGCCGTCATGCCGGCGATTGCACTCGCAGCCGCAACGATCAGCACCGCCACGACGACCACCTCGACCAACGAGACCCCGCCTTGGCGAGCGGTCTCTGCGGTCTGTCCGGAGACGCTATGATGAGAGTCCATATCGTCCTACCTCTGCACGAAGATCTTCTGCTGATGGTACGAGTAGTGCAGCGCCTCGCTCTTGCGATACGCCTCCACTCGAATCAAGTACGACCCCTGCGGAAACTTGCTGTCCGGCGACGTGTTCCAAACGAGCGTTTCGTTGCCAGCGCCGCCATCCGCGATCAGGTGTGCCGCGTCCGGCCGCGTCCCCGGCGTCGCGACCTTGTCGTCCTGAACGAAGCGGAAGGTCTGCCCCCCGTCGTTCGAATACATGACGACATACTCCAACTCGCTCTCGCTCTGGCTGAAGGACGCAGCGAACGACTGCGTGTATTTCTTGCCATCCCAGCGCCGCCAGGTCGTGGACCACGTGATCGGGATCGTCGCCGGATCATTGAGTTCCGTTATCTCCGTCGGAGACATGATCTCCAGTCGTGGCGGCAACGTAAGGTGATTCGGAAGGCTCGGGTGCCCCGCCTCGAAGTAGGAGTGCATCAACGAGAGCACCGCATACTTGGCGATGAAGGACGTGCCCGACTCGATCGTCGTGTCCAACCCATTCACCACGACGTGCGCGGTGCGAGTTCCTCCTGGCGTAGTCAAACCAACGACGGCAGATCCCTCCGGACCCCAGTCGTGTCGGTAGTAGGTGCGCTCGATCGTCGTGCCGTAACGCGGGTAATCCCCCGGGAAGAACCACTCATCGCCAACCGAGCCGTACCCGGTCAGGTCGATGCCAAAGGGTCGACTAATCTTGGTCCGACTCGGCATCGGGAAATTGTAGTTGGCCGCCAGCTCGAGACCGGCGCCCTCCAAGACTCCCTCCGTGCCGCTAGCAAACTGGTGGTGAAACGTTCCTGCGCCGTTACTCGTGTTGAAGACCGACGTGCAACCCTCGAACACCGTTGCGCTGTTCGTCGGTATGAGGCGCGTGCCAAACGGCAAGCGCAGTGTAATCGTGTCACGAGGAACCTGATGGAAAGTCCCCGCACCACCGCCGGCTGGCAGGTTTCCGCTCGCGAGCCACTGGCTCGCCGCGGAGTCCGGGTAGAGCTCCCCGAGCCAATAGATCCCCCACCAGTAGGACGACGCGGCAGACTGCCGCACAATCTTCTGACGACGCAGCGCTGCATCCCCGCCGAACGCGATCGTGTCGATGTGCCCGGTGCCTGCATCCGTTCCGAACGGACGCAAATTGATCGGTATGGACTGCGGATAGCCGTTGGCGGCGTCGTAGCCAATCTCTCCGCCAAGACCAATGTAGTAGTAGGAGAAACCCGTCAGCGTCGTGTAGATGGCTTCCGAGTTTGTGATCGACGTCCGCACGAGCTGCGCGTAACGCGGCCAGTCCAACTCCAGCCGTCCACGCCAGCCGTCACGAAGACGCAGCGGGCTGAAACCTGGCCACTGCGGCTGAGCATTGTTCGTGCCGTCGGCGAAGTTATCGAAGAACCAGTTGTAACCGTTAGGAAAGTTCGCCCCGCCGTCCTTGAGATCGGCGTATGGACAATGCCTCGGGTCGCCAAGGAACTGCGCCCGCTCGGTCATCGGGACGTCCGCCACGGTGTCGGTCCAGTAGACGTAGGTCGTGCTCAGGTTGCCAGGATCGTTGGGCAACGGAAACGCACGCCCCGTATCCAGGTCGTCACCGATTCGTGTCCGGATGGCAAGGACGTGATCCTCGAGCGTCAGGCCCGAACCCGTGGTCGCACCATCGAGGACCGCCGCAGGAATCTCGATCTGCCAACGGGCCGTGTTCTTCGGCCCTGCACCCGTCGCGCCAAGCGTTCGACTGAAGTCGTTAGCCGATTCAGTGGAACACGGAATGTAGTCGTAGCCATAGAGGCGATTCGACGAATGAAGCCCACGGTCGTCGGGCGCTGTGCCAATCACGGGTGCGATCGACGGCGTGTTGTAGAGCTTGACCAGTGTGTACTTTTCGCCACCGAATCCTGTGTCGTCCACCCACTTCGCCGTGAAGTACATCTCGTGCGACAGATTCGGACTCGTCGGTGCGGGATTGAATGCCGCGTCATAGTCCTTGTTTGCATTCCCAGGATCGACACCGCCGCGCAGTCGCTTGACCCGCAACGTGACCGGTCCGGTTCCGGCACCGTTGATGTTTTTCGTCAGGTTGGCGTCCATCACCTGCAGCGTGATCGGCTTTCTGCCGGTGAGCTGCGTGTCGATCGAGCCCATTGCCGTCGCGGGGTTGGTCCGATACGCGTAAACGCGCAGGCGAACGTTCTCCGAAGCGGACACAGTGCTCGCACGATTGAAGCGCAACTGCTCGCCGTGTGTCACGACGCGTAGCCCCTTGGTGAGCGTGCCGGCCGGACTGCGCGCCGCATCCGAAAAGTTGCGTAGCGCTGGCATCGGCAGTAACTCGCCATGAAGATTCACGAGAATCGCGTTGTGATAGCGATTGGGATCCCTAGCCATGTCCTCGAGCAACAGACGCAGCGTCGGTTCGTCGGCCTTTTCGAGCCCAGCCTTGCGCCGCGCCTCGAAGTAGGCGCGCTCATCCTCGTAACGCATCGCGTGGTTGAAACGATCGGCCAACGCGTATGGCAACGGATTCTTGGTTGCGTCATAGCCGTTCGTCAGAACACCATCCAGGTTGATTCGGCCCTTGATCAACGACGGGACGTAGTAGTAGGAACTCGCCGATCCTGTTGGCATGCGCCCCGGATAGACATAGACACTGGGAATGTTCTCCTTCGAGTCCTTGGCGAAGTTCACGTAGGGCGCGTAGAGCTGATTCCGACCGTAACTCGCCTTCGTGATCCAGTGCGTGCGGATCTTGGCGCCCGGGTTCCGCGCTTCGAGGTCGGTGATCGTCGACTCGATGAACGGCCGAATCGCGTCCATGTGCACCCACCACCCCGGGATGTTCTCGATGGCAATGAGATAGACGTCGTAGGCCTGACTCGGTGGGAACGCTGTCCCGATCGAGTTGACGACACCGGACAGGTCCGCGAGAACCTCGTAGCGTCCCCCCCCACGATTGCGGAAGATCTTTACCGTCACGTATCGGACATTGCGATTGTCCAGCCCAGGAAACGGACGAACCGTGATACGCCGCGCCCACATCCAGCCGCCCGCTCCGACCTTGTTCCCCGAGAGAGGATGATCGGGTGCGACCGACTTTCCCCCCTCGACCGCGATCGAGAGCGTCGTGTTGTAGCTAGCTCCGTCATCGAGTGAATCGAGGCTATTCGCTGACGCATCGTCCGTCCGATTCACGTAGGACTGCAGCTCGGCCAGGATGCTAGAGGCCTTCGCATAGGCGAAGACGCGGTCCTGATGATTCGAGTTGCGTCGGTAGAGACTCGACACATGACTCACGAGCGCCATCGCGACCGTGGCCATGATCACGAACGCGAATGCGAGTTCCGCGAACGTGAATCCAGCCTCCCGAACACTCCTCCTTCCAAGAATCGTGTTCTGCTCCGATACCATTCTTCCCCCTAGCCCAGTCCCCCTGAGCGCTTCAAATCTTCACAGGTTCCGTCGAACCGCGAACTCAGTAGTTGAGGCTGCCACGAAGCCGGCTGCGTCGCACCGAGGCACTGAGCCGGTACTGCCCGACCTCGAGCATCAGTGTGTTGAGGATTCCCTCGTCGAACTCCAGCACCGAGTAGTCGCCGACGCCCTTGAACGCCGCCGAGTTTCGAGCGACAACCGTGCCGCGCAGCAGCGCCGGCGCGGACACATC
>CAYSWE010000324.1:0-5859 GCA_964434515.1 uncultured Phycisphaerales bacterium
GAGGCGACAGCCCGATGAAAGTGTTCGCCGTAGTTTTTGTCCTCGTCCTGGCCATCGCCGGTGGGGCCTATCTCCTTTCTTCTGTCCCCGCGAGCCACGCCACCGAGACCTCGGGTACCGAATCGGGGCCAATCGTGGCGGACCAAAAGCCCGAGGAGGCCGGCGGCGCGCTCGCAGCTCGCGACGCGGGTCAAGACAAGGCCCCCCCCGAGACCAGCCAAGGGCGGCGTGTTCTGCAGACCACGGACGAAGAGCGAGGCCCCTTGGAGCAAGGAGTCTCGGGCAGCGTGATGTCGGACCAGGATGGCGTCCTGCGCAACGCTGAGGTCTATCTGCTCTACGGACGTGCGCCACAGGATATGATCCAGCACCTCGCCGCCCTGAGCGGCACCGGTGGGGCGCCGCTTCCGGCCAAGGTCGCGGGTGAGACGAAGACGGACGCCAGCGGCCGTTTCAAGCTGCCCGCGCCGCCGACCGAAGGCGCGACGCCCTACCAGCTACGCGTCAAAGCGCCTGGCCACGTCGTGCTCTCGCTGCCGGTTCGGGTGATCAGCAAGCAGTGGAAGAAGCTCACGCTCAAAGTCGAGAAGGGCCGCACGCTGAGCGGGTTCGTGCGCGACAAGAAGACGCGAGCCGCTGTGCCGGGCGCATCGATTCGCGCCAAGGTGCCGAATGCAAACTTCCTGCTCCCCACGCCGGGTCTGGAGGAGGGCCGCACCGTGACAGCGAATCGCGCCGGCCACTTCGAGCTCGCCGGCTTGCCGGCAGGCCCCATGGAGATCTCCGCGTTTGCCAAGGGGTATGGAACGTTCCTCGAGAGCAACTTGACTTTCGCCGAGGCAGAACGCTCGAAGACGCTCGACATCGACCTGCCGAAGGGCTTCGAGATCGAGGGCTGGGTCATCGACCCCGAAGGGGAGCCTTTGGCGCGAGCTCGAGTCGAAGCGCTGCCATTCTCGCAACAGAACCCCACGACAGGCCACGCCTGGAGCGACGAGGAAGGGCACTTCGCCATCCTTGGACTGGGCCAGGGCGAGTATGTGGTGAGTGCCCAGGCTCCGGGCTACGTCAAGGGCGAGCGCAAGCCGATCAAGGCCGGCAACAAGGAAGTGCGTGTCGTCCTCGAGACGCAAGCCTCGATCCGCGTCGAGGTGACGGCGAAGACGGGCAGGGCGCTGCAGGCCTACACTGTGCAGGTCAAACGCTACTTCCCGCAGAACCCCGAAAACTTCGGCCGGACCAGCATCCCGCCCGTGAACGTGCGGCGTAAGAACATCAAGGACGGCGCCTATACGCTCGGCGGAATCGACCCAGGCAACTACGTGCTGCAGGTTGACGCCGTCGGCTTCGCGAAGACGTACAGCGACCACTTCACCATCAGCGAAGGGCAAGCCGAAGGTACCCTGGTCCGAGTCGTCATGAATGAGGGCGCAACGATCTTCGGCGTCGTCGTGGATGAAAGTGGCAAGCCAATCGCGGGGGCGAGCGTGCAGACGCTCGGCAACGACTACCAGAGCAATCCGATCATCGACATGTTCCGGGCCTTGATGCCAGTCCGAGTCACGGAGACTCGGGTGCTGACCAATCGCCAGGGACAATTCCGGATCGAGAAGTTGACCCCCGCCAAGTATCAGATCCAAGTGGATCACCCCGAGCACACTCGAGCGAACAAGAAGGACCTCGAGGTAGCGGACGGCGACAAGCTCGATGCAGGACGCATCCAACTGAAAGCCGGTGTCCGAATTCACGGTCGAGTTCAGCTCGCTGGTCCCGGGTCCGTGGCTGGCGCCGAGGTCACGTTGAGCACGGTAGCCAACACTCCGAACACGATCCCCGTGTTTGAGAAGACCATCGCGGACGACAAGGGCAACTTCAAGTTCTCGCGGCTGCTCCTGCCCGGGAAGTACGAGCTACAGGCATCCCGCTCCGACCACGCGAACCCGATCATGAAACTTGCCGACATTCAGCAGAGCAAGACCACGATCGACGCACGCCGCGGCATGGGCCCGGTCATCATCCGCATCCAAAAGCGGAACTGATCCGGGTATCGTCGTTACGCAACCGGCGAGTGGTCGGGTTGCTCGGGCACCTGCGGCACGCGGATGTGGAAGGTCGTGCCCTCGCCAACCTCACTCTCGACGCGAATGTCGCCGCCATGGCCGCGGATCATCTGCTGCACGATGTAGAGACCTAGACCTGTCCCGGAGATGCCCGCGGTGTTGGCTCCGCGCTGGAACTTCTGCCAGATCGTCTTCTGGCTCGCTTGCGGGATACCGATGCCGTTGTCGCGGATATGGAACACCCAATCGCCGTCCACCTCATCGGCCGAAACGCGAACCCAGGAGATGTCCTCACTCGTGTCCCGATAACTCACGGCGTTGCCGATGAGATTCATGAACACCTTCTCGAGCGCACGCTCATCACCGCGAATGATCGGCAACGGCTCGACCCGGAGGCGAACGCCGGCGTCCTCGACGTGGTAGCGCAGGCGGCGCACGATCGAGCCGACCAGCAGCGTCATGTCCACGTCGACAAAGTCGAACTCCACGCCGTCGTAGTCGAGCCGTGACGACTCGAGGATGTCGGAGATCAGGTCTTCCATGTACTTGACCGACTCTGCGCAGTTGTGGATCGCGTCGGTCTGGGACTCGCTCAGCGCGCCGAGTCGGCCCGATTGCATGAGGCTGATCACGGTCTTGAACACCGTCAGCGGCTTTTTGAGATCGTGCGAGATCAGCTGGTTGACCTCGACCAACTCACGGTTCTTTTTTTCGAGGAGCGACTTGTACTCCGCCAGTTCGGAATAGAGTTCCGCGAGTTCGAGATTGGACGAGATCGCCTGGCCCAGCAGGCCGGTTGCGGCCTCCGACATGCTCGAGCTATCCTCCGAGCATAGGTCCGAGACATCCGCGATTTCTTCTCGCGTGAGCGCCGTCGGAGTCACCGGTTCCGCGGCGCGAGCGAGCGACAGCTTCGGCGCCGCCACGACCTCCACCGGCGCAGCGTCGCCAACAGGTTCGGCGTCGGGAGTGTCGGTGGTGCGATTCGCCTCGCCGACGTCTACAGTCGGCTGATCCAGCGTGACGGTATCGAGCGACGCCTTGGCACGTTCGGAGACCGCGACGCTCACCAGGCCTTCGCCACCGGCCGCCTCTTCCTCGTCGTTGGCCGTGCGGAGTTGCTCGAGGCGCGCTCGCGCCTCTTCCGCCACATCGGCAGCGTCGATCTCGCCCTTGCCGAGCCCGTATTGACGGACCTTCTCCTCGACCATCCAGCCGACGACGTCCCGGAATGCCTCGAACACGCCCACACCATCGGGGGCAATCGTCTCGAATGTCGGGACTTCGCGAAAACGGAACAGAGCATCGAGTTCGGCAGCGGGAACGAGATCTGGCAGGTCACGCTTGTTGTATTGAATGACCAGCGGGATCGTCTCCCAGTCGAGTCCGTTCGCCTCGAGATTGGTCTTGAGATCCTCGATCGACTGGAGATTGTCCTCCACGAGCGCCTTCTGGCTGTCCACGACCAGGACCACCGCATCCGCCCCCTGCAGGACGTACTTGCGCATGACGACGTACTTCTGTTGCCCCGGAACGGTGAAGCCCTGCACCCGAATCTTGAAGCCTTCGACCTGACCGAGGTCAATGGGCAGGAAATCGAACAACAGGGTCGAGTCCTGCTCGGTGTTGATCGACACCAGCTTGACCTCGTCGCGCGGGCACATGATCCCGTGGACGACCTTGAGGCTAGTCGTCTTGCCACCCAGCCCGACGCCATAATAGACGAGCTTGGCGTTGATCGTTTTTTCAGCAAGATTGATGAAGCCCATGCATCCTCCGGATCGGTCTCATCGACCAGATCCCGGCCGGAAGTTGAATGGCTGCGGGTGTGGTTCCACAATCGCGGCTTGCGCCGCTAGAAGAACTCCCAGAGGAAGTCGTTCAGCTGCCGCAGGAACTCAGGCGGGCCGACGGCATCGCCGCGCCCGAGCAGGCGTCGGAGCTTCATGGCATCGTCGAGCGAGAGTGTCGGTCGAAGGTAGCCGAGAATCTGCAGGCGATCACGCACCGGTGCCTCGGCATCGAACAGGATCTTCCGAAACCGCCGCAAGATCTTCTGCTCGGGTGAGTTTGGGTCGGGATCCGCAGTCGCTCCTTTGGCCAAGTTGCCCAGAGTCTTCAGCAGGTGCGACCGGCGTGCCTCGTCACCCTCGAGCTGTTCCCAGACACGCCACAGCTGTGGGGCCGCTGCCGGAATATTGGTCAGTAGGATCGCTGCGTACTCGACCGAGTTGACGCCAGTCGCGATCGGCTCGGGCTTGGCCAGGAAGACTCTCAGCAACGCCGGGACCGCGGCCACCTGCCCGGTCCGGCCGAGCGCCTGGACGAACTTCCGACGGTCGAGTCCCTTCGCCCGCGAGAGCCGCTTCTCGATCGCCGGGACGGCTCGCTCGGCGCCCAGGTTCACGACCCCTTGGAGCGCGGCGAGGAGTTGGCTGCCATTCTCGGTCTCGACCTGCTCGATCAGGCGGTCCGCGACCGAGTTCGGCCTACCACGTAGCGCGCGGCACGCGGCGCGTTGCACTTCCAACGCTTCGTCCGCGGCGAGAACCTCGAGCGTGGCGATCGCGTTCTCGCCCGGGACCTTGGTGAGGAAGCGCGCAATCGCAACACGAACAATGAGCGGGGCCTTCGATAAGAAGGAGAGCACCTGATCCACGGAACCCGCTGGATCGCGCTTCGACAGTGCGCCGATCAGTTGGGCGCGCTCGAGTGGCGTCTTGCTGGCGGCGAGCATCGAAAGCAGAGCGCGACGTCCCTCCTCGGAACCTGCCTCATGCAGCTGCCGCGCAACGACCTGCCGAGTCAGCGGCGGAAACAACCCAACCTCACGTTCCAAAACGCCGCGAATCACGGCCCGCGGCGCCTGGAGTTCGAACGTCTTGACGACTTGGTAGCGCAAGTCGCCGAGCTTCTTCTCCGTGATCTCGCCATGCAACAAACGCCGAAGCCAGGCGATCGCCTTCTTCGGTGGCCAGGCGTTGGCGACGACGCGCACGATCAAAGACTGCGTGCGCACGTCCAGCGTGGCAAACCCCTGGAGCAGCCGCTCCACAGCATCTTCGGAGGCACACTTCTCCAGCGCCATCAGCGCCTGCTCGCGAAGCGGACGACTAGAATGGCCCGCAGCCCGCATCAGGACATCCGAGTAGCCTTTGCATCCAGCCCGGCGCATGGCCTCGATTGCGTTGCGCGCAGGCGCGTCATCGGCAGCATTGACCAGCTGACGCTCCAGATACTGGGCCAACGCGCGTTGAACTTCGTCTGAGGTTTCACGGCCCAACAGGATCTTCGAAAAGTGCCACGCCCGACTGGTCGTTGCCCCGCGCAACTTCTCAACGACGCGACCCAGCGCTTCGTTGTAGCCGAACTTATACGTCAGCGTCGCTTGTGGCGAGGGCTCGCTCAGCGGGACGGCCTGGACGGACGGTTTCTGTTCCAGACGCTGAGCCTGGACGGCTCGATTGGAAAATCCCGAGAGGGTAGCAAGCGCGAGCGCGACGGTTCGGAGTCTCATGGTGTGTTCCTGTATCCCACGACGCCTCGGGCGTCGCAGCCCTGCCGGGTCTTCGGCCGCGTTTCTAAGGGGAGATGGAGGACTCGGCCTGGACGCACTACTTCTTCGATTCCTCCCGGCTCGTCTCCGGTAGTTTCGAGTCAGGGGCCAGCCGCCCTTGAACCGCGAGCAGATGAAACCATGAGACTCGGTAGTCCAGCCGCGCTCGGAGCAGCCGACTGCGGGCGCCCTGCAGGTCCTGATTGCGCTGTTGCACGACGAACTGGGTCTCGCTGCCAAGCC
>CAYSWE010000325.1:0-5845 GCA_964434515.1 uncultured Phycisphaerales bacterium
GAGGACGGCTGCTATCTTGCGCTCTATCGTGACAGCAGGCTGCTCGACTCCGAGGTCAAGCAACGTTGGGTCGACCTCGGCGAGTTGCCGCCGCCCGGCGAGCCGGTGCTCTCCAACTTGCTCTACGTGGAGTTTCTGTTTCGGTCGCAGTGGACCGAGTCGTTTGCGGCCAAGCCCGGGACCAAGCGCGGTCCGGAGCGTTGCTGGGACTCGGCGCGGGCGGGGACGTTTGTCGCCGACCATCCGGTCTTGGCGTTTTCGCTCGATCTCGACGACAAGAGCCGACTCGATCCACTCGATGACGTGATGCCGTCGTGGGTGCAGATTCGCGTGGTCGTCGACGAAGGCGCAGGGCGCGCCATCACGGCGCTGCTCGGCAACGACATCAACGAAAAGACAACCGAGATTCGCATCGAGTTCGACGACCGCTTGCCGAAGTCGGATGAGCCGCGGTTCTTGAAGATTGGCTCCGAGTGGATTCGCTATCGCGGCATGCGCGGAGCCCAGTTGCTGGGTGTGAAGCGTGGGCAGCGCAGCACTGCGGCGCGGGCACACAAGGCGGGGGATCGGGTGCACGCCGGCCTCGAGGCGCTCACTCGCCTGCCGATCGCGGTTGCGAGGGAGTACTGGAATGGTTGAGCCGATTTCCAAGGCCCCGACGCAAGAACGCGGCTTCACGCTGATCGAGATGCTGGCCGCGATGCTGATTTTGTCGTTCGGTGTGACGTCGATGCTCGGCGTATTCTCGGCTGGGCTCGCCACCGAGCAGAGTGCAGAACTCATCCGCGACTCGGCACGACTTGCCCAGGCCGTTCGCGAGCGTATCGAGGCCGACGGCCTTCTCGGCGACGTAGGCCAGGCCGTGCCGAAGCCGGTTCGCGGCGCGACGCTCCCGGAGTTTCCGGGGCTTTCCTATGACATCGACTTCAACACGAGTGGCCCCGAGGGGCAGTCGGAAGTGCTCGTCGAAGTTCGCGTGCGTTGGATGCGCTCGGGTTCGGGTGCCTCGGAGACCTATCGCTTTCCCATGCCCCGGGGAAAACCGTTGTACCTTCGGCTGAGAGAACGTAGGTGACCATCATGAGACGAATCGTTCCGTTGCTGCTTTCCCTGTTGCTTGTTGCGCTCTTGGCGTCGACCGCCACGTCGCAGATTCTACGGCTGCGGACCGGCAAGTTCCTGATCGGTAGCGTCGAGGAGGCCAACGAGCAGGGGGTCCGGTTCAAGCGCCTCGACACGGGTGGTGTCCTGGACCTCGGTTGGTCGGACCTCAACGCCGGCGACGCCAAGGTCCTTCGCCAGCGGTTCCACCTGCTCGGCGACGAGACCCAGGAGGACGTGCTCATTGAGGCCATGCGCCTGCGTTATGTCCGTGGTGCGGGCCTGCCGCAGGTCTATGTCGGCGAGCTGATTTCGAAGGGGGACGGACGCTTCGTGCTGCGCAAACGTGGCATTCGCGTCGAGATCAACGTCCGGGACATCCGTGGACAGCCGGAGATGGTTCGCGTGCCGATTCTGGATGTGTTGACGCCGGACGAGGTCTACCAGCGGCGGCTGGCCGAACTCGAGCCCGGTGAGGATGCGAACAAGCATGCGTTGCTCGGGGTTTATCTGGTTCGCGTTGGTGACTACAAGCGCGCGAAGCAGCACTTCGAGAAGGCCAAGGAACTCGGCGGCGGCGATCAGCCGCGCGAGGTTGCGGCGCAGCTGGTTCGCATCGAGAGCCTGCTGGCGCACAAGGCCGAAGCCGATCTCCTCAAGGAGATCAACATCCTGCGGAATCGCAAGCGCTTCACGCGGGCGCTGGCCCTGTGTGCCGAGTTCGAGACCAAGTATCCCAACAGCCAGCTCAAGGCCGAGTTTCAGCGCGGAAAGTTGGCGGTGCAGAAGGACCGGGAGACTTGGTTGATCCGCCAGGTCACGCGCACTTGGTATCGCCTGTTGCGAGATGAAACGGGGCGGATCGCAAGGTCGGTGCTCGACTTCGAGAAGGCCAGATCGATGGTGGAGGACGAGCTCGGGCAGACCATTCGGACGCGAGCTGCCAAGCTGTTGAAGATCAAGCCGGACGAACTTGAGCGGCTCTTCAAGAAGCGTTTCGAGCGCAAGGTCGCCAAGGTCCAGGTTGCGACCTACTCGACCGGGTCGTGGATCATCGGTGAGCAGAAGGTCATCGCGGGAACCGCGGCAGAGAAGCTCGCCAAGGGCGGCAAGAAAAAGAAGGGCGGTGCCTCGCAAGGAGACAAGCTTCGTCGCGATCTCGACAAGCGTCTCAAAGCGTGGCTCCGCAAGGCCAGCAGCGCTGCCGGGCAGGGCAAGGCACAGGGGACTCGGTTGCAGACCGAGGATCAGTGGTGGAAGGAGGTGCCAAGCCCGACCCGGCAGATGTGGTTGCTCGCCTACTACGCCGAGAACACCTCGGACATGCGTGTGCTCAGTGCGGGGGTTACGGTCTGCAGTACCTGTGGCGGCCGCGGTACCATCCAGTCGATTTCTCCGGTTGGTGGTCAGATGCAGACCACGACGTGTCCGCTCTGCCACCACGTCAAGTTTGTCCGTGGGATTCGGTTTCAGTAGCCGCGGTCGGGTGGTCGGCGGCGTCTTGCTGCTGGTGCTCTCCGGTTGTTCGGGACCACGCGTCGCGAGTGTGCCGGCGATCGACGCGTCCGCCGAGCCCGTCGCCAAGGCCCCGCTGGTGGAGCCGGCCCCGACGTTCGTGCGTGGGGCTTACGGCTTCGGGAGCGCGTTCGCGCCTAGCGCCCACGCCGTCGACGAAGGCGATGCGGTGGTCGCGCGCGTCGCGGGTCTGGAGATTCGCAAGCATCACGTGTTCGACCGGCTGCAAGAAGTCGATCCCCAGCGCACTCGCGAGATCCTCGAGGTCGTGCTGCTCGACGCGCGCGTGCGCGAGCGGTCCCGTGTACTCGGCGTCGCGGTGCCCGAGACCGACCTCGACCTGGCGGTTCGACGCGAGTGGTCGCGCGTCGAGCGGGGGTTTCATCAGCGTCCCGACGGGGCGGCGAGCCTGCAGGACTATGTTCGCCGCAACTACGCGATGTCGACGGACGCGTTCCGGGCGCGTGTGCGTTTGCTTGCGTGGCGTCGGCTCATGCGGGCCTACACGCTGCGCTACGAGGTGAGCCGACGCGGCCGCCTCCGCCTGCTGTGGCTGTTTAACGAAGACGAGTCGGTGGTGCGATCGTGTCACGACCGCATTGCTGCCGGTGCGGACTTCTCGGTGCTGGCTCGCGAGCACGGTTCGGACCGGACCAGGCGGGTCGGAGGTCGCTTGCCGGAGCTACCGCTGGGCTATCCGCATCCGGCCGTGCGGCTGAGTAAGACCCTGGCGGTTGGGCAGCTCTCGGAGGTTCATTCCGTGCAGGCGCCGGATGGCCGCAAGGGGTTTGCGTTCGTGCGACTTCGTGAGCGGAACGCTCCGGATCGACGCCCCTTTACCGAGCAGGTGCGGCAGCTGCGTCGGGGACTCGATCGGCGTCCGGTGGATGCCGCCGAGATCGCGATGTTTCTACAGGCGCGCTCCGCGAGCTGGTAAAGTGCTGGTGTCCGGGCAAGTAGGGAGGCAGCGGATGATCAAGCGGCTCGAGGCTGAGGACTCAGCACCATTGCTAGCGCCGGCGGAGCACGACACGAGGGTGCGTGAGGAAGAGGTGCACGAGGAACACGACGATTCGTCCACGGACCGCGCAGACGGGCCGCCGTCTGACGAGCGGGGCATCGACGGTCCAATGGCGGATCGCGAGCCCGAGGATCCCGGTGAAGTTGCGCCCGTCCCGATCTTTCCGAAGCACCCGACCGACGACGACAAGCTTCGGCTTCGGACGATCGTCGAGGCTGTGCTGTTCGCCTCGACCGAGCCGCTGACCGCCACGCGGCTTGCCGAAGTGACCGCGGCGCCGGTCGGCTTCGTCAAGGAAGCGATCGCCGACCTAGCAGCAAGCCTCGACGAAGACGTGCGACCGTATGAGTTGCGCGAGCACGGTGGCGGGTTTCGGCTCTACACCCGGCCAGAGTTCTATCCGTTTCTGCTCCGTCTGCGCACTCTCAAGAAGGTCGAGAAGCTCACACCGGCCGCGCTCGAGACGCTTGCCATCGTGGCCTACCGCCAGCCCGTGATCCGGGCGGAGGTCGAGGCCATCCGCGGCGTCCGCGCGGGTCCGTTGCTCCGCGCGCTGTTGGATCGTAAGCTGATCCGCGTCACCGGCCGCGCCGATGTTCCCGGTGCGCCGCTCCAATACGGCACCACGGCACGCTTTCTGGATCGTTTCGGGTTGGCGAGCCTGGCGGATCTCCCGTCGTTGAAGGAGTTTCAACAGGGAAGAATCTGAAGCTTTCGCGGGCCGCGACCGACGCGACGCTCTATCATGCTTCCCCCCGTTTGCGCGCGTGCAGCGCTGTAAGGCCTTGGGGATGACCTACTTCGCATAATCTGCAGCCCTGTTGGCGGGCGCCTCTTCATGAGTTTCTACGAGAACTACAAACGGCCCATTCTGATTGGCGTTGCGCTGTTTGCGCTCGTCACCTTCTCCGTCACGGGCGTGATGACGGCCATGTTCCGCGATATGCTTTCGCCACGCGACTTCGAAGTCGCCGTGTTGCCGGGCGGCAAGAAGGCTCAGGTCGGCAAGCGCGACATTGGCATGGGGCAGGCTCTGCACCGGCTCCATCAGCTGCAGAATCGCGTGGACCTTCCCGCGTTCGTGTTCTTCGGCATCGAGCCGGACTTCACCGACCAGCCGGCCGAAGTGTTTGCGATCTTGCGCCGCGCTGCGATCGCCCAGGGCATCGACGCGTCGGACGAAGATGTCGCCAAGGTTCGGGCGTTTGCTTGCAGGGCCAAAAAACCCTTGTTTCAGCAACCGAACCAAGAGGCGCCGAAGCCGATCAAGCCGTTGGCGCTGGCGTACGGTCTGGGGCTCTCGAGCGTCGAGGCCCTCGACGAGCTCTTGCGTGACGCGGTCCGAATCTCGACGCTCGTGCGTAGCGAGGTGTTGGGAGCGCTCGACTTGTCGGACGCAGCGCTTGCCGACTACATCCGCAAGCAGCGCAAGCGCCTGCAGGTGACCTACGCGTCGTTCGATGCCGAGAAGCTCGAGAAGGAAATCAAGCGGCTGCCTCCGTCCGACCAGGACCTCGAGGCCTGGATCGCCAAACTCGACCCGGCGCAGCAGGCTGCCTACAAGTATGACGTGATGGTTACGGCGAACCGTGTCGGTGTTCTGTTTGATCAGGCTGACCCGGCGGAGTTTGCCGAAGAACTCAAAGACATCGAGATCGGACCCGCCGAGATCGAGGCGCGCTACAACGCGGACCGAGAGACGCTGTACAAGTTGGACGTGCCGAAGAAGCCGGGCGCCGGTAAGGCTGCGAAAGGCAAGGCTGGGCCTGCGAAGGATAAGGACGGCGGCTTGCTGTCGCAGGATCCTCCGGCCAAGGGCCCAGGGTCCAAGCCGAGCCAGAAGAAGCCGGCCGACGCGAAGCCTGCCGAGAAGAAGCCTGCCGAGAAGAAGCCTGCCGGTGCGGAGCAGGTCCAGGGGCCTGGACGTCCGGAGGATGAGGGCTACCGCAAACTCGACGACGTCAAGGGCGAGATCGAGCGCAAGCTCAAGCTCGAGGCCGTTGTGCGCCGGTTGCTCGAAGAGGCCCAGGCCGCATGGGAGAAGGCCCAGCCAAAGCCCGATGCCGCCAAGGCTCCCGCCGACGGCACCAAGGAAGCGCCCGACGGGGATTCCGGCAAGAAGCCCGACGCCGGCAAAAGCAACGCTTCGAAGAACGATAAGGATGGCGGTCTGCTGACGCAGGATCCGAAGAAGCCAACCCCGAAGAA
>CAYSWE010000326.1:0-5839 GCA_964434515.1 uncultured Phycisphaerales bacterium
GGATCTCAACCGGGACTGGGCCTTCCAGACTCAGCGGGAAACCCAGAGTCGGATCGCTGCCTGGTTGACGATGCCGCCGCAGGTGCACGTCGACTACCACGAGATGATGGTCGAGGACGAGTACTTCTTCTTCCCGGCGGAAGTACCTGTGCTACGTCACATCCCGCATTCGATCCTGCGCTGGCACGAGGTCTTCGGGCGAGCCAACGCCCGTGCGTTCGATGCGCGCCGCTGGCGCTTCTACTCGGCCGAGGACTTCGACCTGTTCTATCCAGGCTATGGCGACTCGTGGCCGTCGCTCATGGGCGCCGTCGGCATGACCTACGAAGTCGGCGGTCACAGCGCCGGCGGCCTCGCATACCGACGCCGCGACGGCCGGGTCTGGACCCTCGCCGATCGCATCCGGCGGCACCGACTGACGTCCTTCGTCGCGATCGAAACCGCGGCGGCCCACGCAACCAAGATGCGCGCGGAGTTTGCTGCGAGTCACCGCGCGGCCGAAGCATGGGGTCGCAGTCGGAAGGCGCGCTATCTCTGCATCCCCGGCGATCGGCGTCGCGGATCGGTGCGCGCGCTCGCCGAGCTCTTGGCGGCGCAGGGAATCCGCGTGCAGCACACCACGACGGACGGCAGCTTGGTGCGCGCCCATCCCCGCGGCGCAGTGATCGACTCGCTCGCCGCCGGGAGCCTCGTGGTCGACCTGGCGCAGCCGCGTGGCCATCTCGCCGCGGCGCTGCTCGAGCCCGACGCGGAGATCTCGCACCTCTACTTCTATGACGTGTCGGCATGGTCGCTGCCGCTGGCCTTCGGGCTGTCGCCGACCTGGGCTCGGCACGTGCAGGCGCCACTCGAGCCATGGACCAACACGCCGGCCAAGGCAGTCACCATGCCCGCGGGAAGTATCGTCGCCGCGATCGCAGCCGACGCCGGCGACTTGCCGCGCCTCGGCGCTGCGGCAGCCGAACGCGGCATCCTCACTCGAATCGCAACGCGTGAGTTTCGCCTGGGCGAGCTCGACTTCGGCATCGGTTCCCTGACGCTGCATCCGACCGCCAAACAGATCGCTTCAGTCAACGACCTGCTACGCCGATTCCCCGGCGTGCGTGCCGAGTTCGCGGCCAGCACCAAGACCACGCGCGGTCCCGACCTCGGCAGCGGATCGTTTCAGCCGCTCGTCCCGGTGCGGGCAGCCATCGCCTTCGGGAGCGGCACCGACAGCGCGACCGCCGGCGCCATCTGGCATCTGTTCGACCAGCAACTCGGTCTCCCACTAACGCGCATCCCGCACGACGAACTCGACGTCACCGCGTTGCAGCGCCACAACGTGCTGATTCTTCCGGACGGTGGGCTTCCGAGGGGTCTGCAGGGTGACGAGAACCTGGCATTCCTGCGCCGCTGGCTCGCCGACGGCGGTGTCCTCATCGCCATCGGCTTCGCGGCGCAGCAGACCTACCGAATCGTGCTTGGCGCGAAGCCTGCGGTCCGCAACGCCACCGTCAAGAAGAAGACCGCGACCACGCTCTGGAAACCGCGCGCCAAACGGGAAGAAGCGCGCCGGCGCGGCAGCGCCCCCGGCGCCATCCTCGAAACGCGCGTCGACCGGGGCGAGCTACTCGCCGCCGGTTACGGCCCGACCCTGCCAGTCCTCGTGCGCGGGGCCCGCGCCGGCTTCGCACCCGACGGCGCCGGTTCGATTGTCGCCTACTACGGCAAGGCGCGCCGTCTGGCCGGCTACCTCCCGGCGAACGCAGCGAAGCGGCTCGCCGACACCGGCTACCTGCTGCACGCGCGTCGCGGACGTGGCGCGGTCGTACTGTTCCACCAGAACCCACAGTTTCGACTGGTATGGCACGGGCTCACACGCATGTTCCTCAATGCGGCCTTGCTCCTGCCGCGCCGGCGCGTGCTCGATCGCTAGAAGCGCGAAGGCAGGCCCACGCAACACGCCGGCTCGATTCGAGAAAACCGAACGGTTCCGGCAGTTTCTCGAATGGACAGAAGTGTCGAGCTGCCACACGCTGGCATCTCAGATGCACGAGTCCACCAACACACGGCTGCCGGCCGCTGCCGATCCACCAATCCACGATGACGACCTGGTCGTCTCGCTAGCCGCGCTGTCCGTCCTGATGCGCACACTGGATCAGGCTCTGAGTCAGTTGCTCCTGGCATCCAACCTGTATGCGGCAGGTGCTCGACGCCTGACCTCGCTCGCATCGGGCGCGAGATCGAGCAGACTCCGGCTCGAGGCCGTGGCGAAGGCGCTCGACCTGCACACGCCGGAGGCCAGTCTCGTGAGCTTCCTGAACGACTCCGATCCGAAGCCAGCCGCGTAACACACAACGCCCCAGAGCGCTGCAGCGCGCCATGCGGAGGTCACTCGATGAAGACATTGTCACCACAGCTCGGGCTCACCTCGGTTCTCGGGATCAGCATCGGAGCGATGCTGGGCAGCGGGCTCTTCGTCTTGCCGGGCCTCGCGGTCATCCAGACCGGACCGTCGCTCTGGCTCGCTTACTTGGTCGCCGGGCTGTGCGTGCTGCCAGCAGCACTCTCCAAGGCCGAGCTGGCCACCGCAATGCCAGTCTCGGGCGGCACGTATGTCTACATCGACCGAACGTTCGGCCCGCTCGCCAGCACGATCGGCGGCCTTGGCCTTTGGATCTCGCTGCTCCTCAAGTCCGCTTTTGCCCTGGTTGGATTCGGCGCCTACCTCCGCGTGCTGACCGATGCACCGGTGACCGCAGTCGGGATCGGGCTCCTGATCACGATCGTCGCGTTGAACATCATCGGCGTTCGCAAGGTCGGCAAGATGCAGGTCGGCGTCGTGGTACTCGCGATCGTTGGACTCGCCACGCTCACCGTGGCGGCGGTCGGATCGTTGCGCACAGGCCCGCCCGAATCCCTGTTCCCCCACGGCGCAATGGGCTTCTTTGGCACCGTCGGCTTCGTCTACATTTCGTATGCCGGCGTGACCAAGGTCGCCGCAATCGCCGAGGAGATCCGCGATCCCGATCGGAACCTACCGCTCGGGATGCTGCTGTCACTCGGCGTCGTGACGGCACTCTATGCCACGATCACTTATGTCATGACACGCGTCGTGCCAGCCGAGGAACTCGCCGGAGACTTGCGGCCAATCTATACCATGGCCCTACACGTGAGCGGACCGGCGGTCAGCATCGGCGCCGCCGTTCTCGGCATCCTGACCATGACATCCATGGCCAACGCGGGGCTCATGGCAGCATCGCGCTTTCCGTTTGCGATGAGCCGCGAGCACCTGGTGCCGGCGTCGCTCGCCTACGTAAGTCGTCGCTTCCTGACGCCGGTCACGTCGATCGTGTGGACCGGCCTGATGATGGGTGCCGCCATCGTCTTTCTGGACGTCGCAGGAATCGCCAAGCTGGCGAGTTCGCTGATGATCTTGGCGTTCACGGCCGTCAATCTGTGCGTGCTCGTGCTGCGAGAGAGCGGTGTCGCGTGGTACAAGCCGACGTACCATGCGCCGCTCTATCCGTTCACGCAGGTCCTCGGCACGCTCGTTGGCGTCGCCCTACTGGTGATGCTTGGCACCGCCGGCCTGATCGCCGTTGCGGCCGTCGGCGCGCTGGGGTGCACGCTGTTCGTCTCATTTGGCAGAAGTCGCACCGACCGGCGGGGCGTCTTGGGGAGGCTCGGCCCACGCCGCGACGTCATCTCCGAGCCGGTGCCGACCCACACCGGAGCGCAGCTCGGGGAGGCGGCTGTGGTCGTACCGCTGGTCGACCGCGGCGCGCCGAGTGAGGCGCTGCTCGACATCGCCGGAGCGCTCGCCGACGGCAAGCCGGTTGAAGTCGTCCACCTGACCGTGGTTCCGGAGCAACTCACGCTGGACGCAGATGTCGTCGACGAGACGCTGCTCGACACCTTGGCTAGGCGAACGCGATGCGTAGCGCACGACCACGGCATGGAGATCGAGTTCGCGTCGCTCGTGACGCGCGACGTCGCGCGCACCATCCACGCAATCTCGCGCCGCGTCCATTCCAAGTGGGTCGTCATGCAATGGCGAGGGCGGCTGCTCGGTAGCTTCTTACCGTTTCGACCACTCGGATGGTTGGTGGAGCACCTGGCTTGCAATCTCGCGATCCTCAAGAGTGTCGGCACGGAGACTCCGCGCGCGATCCTCGTGCTGGCCAAGCCGGGCCCTCACGATGCGCTCATTGCCACGACGGCCGACCAACTCGCCCGCGCCTGCGGGGCGAGTGTCACGTTCGTTCGCTACGTAGGGAAGGACGCGTCCGCGATCCAGCGCCAGGCGGAGATGGACTACCTCGAACAAATCGCCAAGCTCTGCTCGGGTCGGTCAGCGGATTCGCCTGCGCATCCATCAGCGTATCGACTCGTGGCCGGCGAAGACAAGGTCGCCACGCTCGCACACCTGGCCCGCAGCTACGACCTGATGATCCTCGGCGCCGCTCCTTACGTCCGGTTCGGCCAGTACCTGCGTGGGTCGTTCCCGGACCGGCTCACCAATGCAGCTCCGTGCTCGGTGCTGCGCCTGCAGACGCCCTACGAACAGACACACGCGAGCGTACCCACCGCCGGCCGGCGGTCGAAGCAGCTCGAACTCAGCCAATACTTGGCGGAAGACTGCATCCAAGCGCGGCTCGAGCCGAAGAACAAGGAGGCTCTGTTCACGCACATCGCGAACAGGTTTGCCAGGGCCGTATCCGAGCTCCAGCCAAGCGCCATCGACGCTGCATTGTGGGATCGCGAGCGGACCCAGAATACGTCCGTGGACCGTGGCGTAGCCCTCCCACACGCCACCGTTGCCGACGCCGAACGGGCCTGGCTGGGTGTGTTCACAACGAGATCGCCGATCGACTACAACGCACCGGACGGCGGATTGGTCGATGTCTTCTTCGTCACGCTCGGCCCGCCCAGCGCACGAGCCACGCACCTACGGATCCTGGCACGAATCGCCCAGCTGATCCTGCGCACCGACTTGCTGGACCAGCTCCGCGCGGCGAAGAGTGACCAGGAGCTGCGAGCGGCGCTGGCGCGAGCCCGGCCGAAGAGTCCGGTATCGGCGACAGGTTTGTGAGTGCGTGCTAACGGCGTCGCTGCCATGCCGGATTTTCAGCCGAAGGACCTCAGAACAACCGTGTGCGCGCGGCGGCACAGATCGCCGCCACTGCAGGATGCCGGACTCTGCGTTCGACCGAGATCGCGAAGTAGCGCTCCACGACACCCTCTGCGCTGCCAACGGGCCGCACGCAGTGTTGTCGTCCAACTTCGTCTTCGATCACCGCGGGTACGGGAAAGAGCCCGGCGCCGCGCTGGCCGAACGTCTTGAGCAGAGCACTATCCTCGAACTCCCCGACGATCCGTGGATGGATTCCGGCGCCGTCGAACCACTGGTCGAGCTGGCCGCGGAGCGCCGTGTCTTCGGTCGGCAGCAGGACCGGTGCGCCGTCGAGCGAAGCGGGAAACGTCTTGCGGTGTCGTCGCGCAAGCGGTGCCGTCGCCATGAAGGTCACACCGCATTCGCCGAGCAGATGATTGAACGCGCGAACCTTGATGGTAGGAGGGATCGGAGCGTCGGAGAGCACAACATCGACGCGGTGCATGGCAAGGTCCGCAAGCAGCGTGGGCAACCCAGTCTCTCGGCACACGAGGCGCACGGGAGGATCCAGCACTGTGGCGGGCTCGATGAGGCGATGCGCCACGAGTTTCGAGAGGACGTCGGCCACGCCAACGACCAAGCGAGACGATCCACTCGACGCTTGACCGGCCAGGGTCTCGACCAGTTCCTTGCCAATCGAGAAGATCTCGTCGGCGTAGCGAAAGACAAGCCTCCCGACAT
>CAYSWE010000327.1:0-5829 GCA_964434515.1 uncultured Phycisphaerales bacterium
CCTTGCCCACGACATGCAGCTCGTCGCCAGCCAGCTTGCCATCTCCGTCTCGGTCCAATGCCGCGATGACCTGTGGCCGATAGCCCCGCTGTGGCTCGCCGGGATCCACAAAGAGAGCTCGCTTCAAGATCCCCAATGGGACCGGCCGACCTGTCGATTGGTCGAGCCAATAGTAAGCGGTGGCCAGGTTCTGCGGGGACAACCGCCGCATTCCGTCCGCGTCCGCGCGAGGCAACAAGACCGGCGCGTAGCCCGAGATCAAGGACCGCGGGCTTTGGGTCTCGGCCTCGGTGGTTCCCGACGCATAACCTCGGTAGCTGACCTGGGCCCCGCCGGACGGATTGAGCATCGTCCAATCGCTCTGCATCCGAGCTGGGGCGAACACCCGCGGAACATGACACGCCTCGCATTGCAATCCCTGCATGTGCCGCTCGAGATAGGGCAGCCAGTCGTGCGTACGTTCGGCGTTGTGACAGTCCACACAGGTCTTCATCGTGCCGTCCAAGTCGTTGGCCAGCGTGCCCTGGGAGCTGTGCCCCTTGGCAAAATCATGGCTCGGCGTGCGGAGATACTCGGCCAGCGATAGCCGGCGACTCTCGCTACGAATGTGGCGCGGCCGTGTATCCGTCGACTCTGCATAGGTCGCCGGATTGTTGACCGAACCATGACAGTCCACGCACTGAAGTAGCCGTTCGGCGTGCACGTCCCAAGCACGACTCAACCCGTCACGCCCTACAATGTTCATACCCGAGCGCCGAATCCGGTGCGGTGAGACGATCTGCCCGGTCGTCTCGGTTCTTCGGTTGCGCGGGTCGGGAGCGACGAAGAACGGCCGATCGGCGCCCGTATCCACGTAGCCATGGCAGAGACCGCAGTTGGCATTGTTGGGTCGGCGCAGCCCCAGGACGGCGTCGGTGACGGCGCCATTCTTATCCATGCGCTGCGGGTCCCACTGCCATTTCACGCCGACCCGCTTGACGAGCCCGGTCCCCGCCAGGGTGGCCGTAGCGGCCTGACCAAAGCGACCCGCCGTCAGTTCGGCGATCCGCGCCGCATTATCCGGACGATCGATGTGACAAAGGAAACAGTTCATCTCCGCCACACCAGATTGCTTCCAGTTCCAGGGGCGAGGCTCCCCCGAGACTCGAGTGAAGCCCCAGGGTTCCGGCTTAGCACCGACATTGAGTTTCACGAGCGGCGTTCCGTCCGCTCGCTGCGTGGCGAAGCCGCCACCAATATGCATGGCACCATATTGACGCAGCCAGTCCGCAAGCCCCAGGTCGAAGTCGGCACCACCGTTGCGGTCGAAGCGTCCATAGATCAACGGATCGAAGCGCTCCAGCGGGCCCGGACCGGAGTCGAACGAATGGGCCGGAGTGAACTTCGTCTCGTTGGCGCCTAGCCAGGCATGATAGCTGTGCTTCGCGATGAAGCCGGTGTCATGACAGGCGGCGCAGGTCTTCATCGTGGAGATCGGCGCGCCCGAGTTCCGCACGGGCTGTCCCTGCCCATCGAGAAACACGACGCTCGGGTGCGGGATCGTAGCCAGATGCTGCGCCGTCGCCGCTGTCCCGAGCAACACACAGCAAAGGACCGCCGGGAACGCTCGATCGGCAACCAGACTCCTCGGGCTGGCACGCATGACTATTTCCCTCCTTGCGGCGGATTCTTTCCCCGACGAAGTCGCGGCATCTGCGCCCGACCGCCGCGGCGTGCGGGATCACCCGAGTAGCCCAACGCCTTCCAATCCATACGACCGCCGTCGCCGTGGCACTCCACGCACTGCAGGGCGCGCTGCTTCGGTGCGATCATGTGGGAAAGCGGCCAGAACATGGCGGTGGGTGCAAACCCGTAGGCCCCGCTGTAGCGAAGCCCTGTGATCGGCTCGGCCATCTTGAGCGCGGCGTCCCAGTTGAACGCGTCCCAATACGCCCCCTTCCCGACGGTCTTTGGAATCAACAAGGTCTTGTATCCCTTGTCGTAGATCTGCTTGCCGCGATGCACCTTGAACGGCCAGATCTTGGCATCGGAATCAGCGATATCTCCCAGGGGATAATTGAGGTTCGTGACCTTCTCGGGATCCATCTTGTCTCCCTTGAGATAGCGAGCTGTCTGGCCGTTGAACCAGTAGTACTCCGGCTTGACCTTCCGCGCGTAACGAAAGCGTCCCTTGATCTTGAGGTAGACATGCGGGTCGCGAATCGGCAGGTCTTGACCCGCCTGAGACCAATCCCAGTAGACTTTGGTCGCCTCGCGCACCGCAAACTCCGGTATATGACACGTCTGGCAAGCGACGGACTGGACGTGCGCATTGAGTCGCTCGTTGGCATGCGGAGCCTCCGTATGACACTTGGTGCACGACACGCCGCCCTCGTCGTCTACGCTGACGGAGATCGAGCGCCCGCGAATCGCGTGGTCGCGTCCTACATGACAGTCAATGCACGCGAAATCCAACCCGCCCATGTGCACGTCGATATCGCGGGTCGGAAAATACATCGTCTGGTCTAGATCGCCATGCTTGACCGCATCGCCGCCTCCGCCGTTGAAGTGACAGACGCCGCAGTTGGTCCGGCTGGGCAGCGCGACACTCTTGGCCGCTGCGAGCAAGTCGACGCCCTTCGCCGGTTGTCCGGAGACTCCCTTGGCATACTGGCCGCTGGTGTCGTGGCAAACGAGACAGTCGATCTTCGTGGCATCGCCAAAGTCAAAGGTCGCATCCTGCCAGCCGTAGCCCGCGTGGCAGGTCGTGCACTTGGGCCAGTTGCCCTGGACACTGATGCAGAAGTTGTTGATCAGGTTCTTCTTGCCGATCGCCAGCGGTTCGGCGTGGCCGGGGACCAGAACCTTGTGCCCAGTCCACTTCCAGTGAGCGGTGTCCATGAACTCGTGCGCCTCGTCCTCGTGACACGCCAAACATGCCTTCGTCACGGCGGGCCCGCTCTCAAACGGCTCGGAAAAGTAGTGCGCGTGGTCCACGTGGGCAGGACGCTCGGGCACCTTCGACCAGGCCTGGTCCCGCGGGGTGGTTCGCGGATTCTGCAGCCGAACGACGGTCGTGGCGAGGGCCATCACCGTGAAGACGATCAGGATCAAAGAGAAGTAGTGCGTGGCTCGCATGACGCTCTCGTGCGGAATGGTGCGAGGCAAAAGAGTCTCGCACGTGTAGAGACAAACTCGTGCCCCTTGGTGCCCGGTTCAGTGGAAAAGAGTGTCGCACCCAGCCCTTGAGAGGCGCGCTCTTAGGCGCCACTCGAACGGTTCAAGTCTTGGCCACGACCTGCCGATGAGAACGGGCGTTGGCCGTCAATCAAGGATCGTTCCCCCGATGCGTATTC
Source organism: uncultured Phycisphaerales bacterium (assembly GCA_964434515.1). Lineage (GTDB taxonomy): Bacteria > Planctomycetota > UBA1135 > UBA1135 > CAYSWE01. The sequence goes on from CAYSWE010000327.1 coordinate 3,336, forward strand.
GCTTCCTCGCCATCCTGCTGCTCTTGCCGCTCGCGGCCTGCGGCAACGCGGCATTCGATCAGGCCGAGGCCTGCCTCGCTCGCTTTCACTCGGCGCTGGTGCGCGGAGACGCGGGCGCCGTTCGTGCCGAGCTGACGGATAGCTCGAAACGATTCGTGCAGGCACTTCCCAAGCGGCTCGACAGCGCCAACCAGCCGCTGCGAGTCGTCCACAAACGGCGCGACCACTCGCGAATCTACCTCGAAGTTCGCGACGACAACCCCGGCGCCAAGAATCCCGAAGGCACCTACGTAGTCGTGAAGTCGGGCGGCGTCTGGCGCATCGACCTCTTGGCAACCGCAGGCAAGAACAACCACGTGGTGTGGAACAAGGGACCGGCCCAGCGCTGGGTCCCAGCGGCGCTCACCTCCAAGCAGAGGGCACGAGCGCAACGAGCGGTCGAGGCGAGCCACCGGCGCTGACCATTCGGCAAGGCTCACGCCTCAGTAGTGGATTGCGTCCGCCCGAGGCGCAACACTGGACCGAATGACTCGAGAACAGAAGTCGACCGTCCAGGTCTATTCCATCGACTACTGCCCATTCTGCATCCGCGCCAAGGCACTCCTGACCGAGCTCGGCATTGAGTTCGAAGAGATCAACATCTCAGACGACCCAAAGCGACGCGCGGTCACCGAGGCTATTCTGCCCGGACATCGGACAGCGCCCCTCGTGCTGATCGATGGCAAACCCATCGGCGGACAGCAGGACCTGGAGGCGATGCATGCCCGCGGCGAACTCGAAGCGCAGGTCTTCGGCGCCCCGCTCGACACATAGTTCTATCCACCAGTGGTGCAGAGAAATGTCTGACGTAGTCCATCCCACACTGATCATCGGATCCGGTCCAGCGGGGTACACCGCGGCCATCTACACCGCGCGCGCCAATCTGCGCCCCCTCCTACTCAAGGGCATGCAGCCGGGCGGGCAACTGACGATCACGACCGACGTCGAAAACTACCCGGGTTTTCCGGAGGGCGTCCTGGGGCCGGAGCTCATGGAGTCGTTCGAAAAACAAGCGGCCCGCTTCGACACGACGATCCTGCCCGAAGCGGCGACGAAGGTCGACTTGTCGTCGCGGCCGTTCACGATCGAGACCAACCTCGAACACACGTTCCGTTGTGCCACGGTCATCATTTCCACCGGCGCCTCGGCCAACTATCTGGGCCTCGAGAACGAAACCAAGCTCCAGGGCCGTGGCGTTTCTGCCTGCGCGACCTGCGACGGGTTCTTCTTCAAGGACAAGGACATCTGCATCGTCGGCGGCGGTGACTCCGCCTGCGAGGAAGCGACCTTCCTGACTAAGTACGCCAGCAAGGTGCACATGCTCGTGCGCCGCGACGAGTTCCGTGCGAGCAAGATCATGGCGGAGCGTGCGTTGGGCAACCCCAAGATCGAAGTGCAGTGGAACACCGAGGTCCGCGACGTCCACGATCCGGCTGCCGGCAAGGTGACCGGGCTGACGCTCTACAACAACAAGACCGGCAAGACGTTCGAACAGGCCACGGACGGGTTCTTCTTGGCGATCGGCCACACTCCGAACACACAACTGTTCAAGGACGCGCTAAAAACCGACGCCAGCGGTTATCTAATCACGAAGCCCGACAGCACCGCAACCAGCATCCCCGGCGTGTTCGCTTGCGGCGATTGCCAAGACCACGTCTATCGCCAGGCGGTGACCGCGGCCGGCACCGGCTGCATGGCGGCGCTCGAAGCCGAGCGCTTCCTCGAGGGCGCCGACTAGCCGACCTTCGAATCGGCAGCGCGCCAATCACCGTGCTTGTTGCAGTGCGAATACGCGGTGATCTTGGTCGTCCCCTTGGGAAGGACAAAGCGATGCTTGGCCTCCTTGTCCGTGCCGGCGTATGCCTGGAACCCGAGGAGCTTGCCATCCTGGTCGCGAAGGTAGTGCGCAGTGATCCAGTGCGTCGGCGACATGCCGTGCTTCGTCCATAGGGTCACAGCGCCTTCGCCCTCGTGAAACGTGACCCGCGGTATGTGACTGCCTTGCTTGCCGGCCCACTTTCCAGGCTTGTCCTGAGTCAAGATGCCGTCCGCCTCAAACTTGGCGACCATGCCGGCCCACTCCTTGGACTGGCCCGCAGGCTTCTTCCCGGTGGCAGTCCCACCGCCGCCCGCAGTCCCGCCCTGCTTGGCCTCGGAGCAACTCCACAGACTGGCCGGGACCGCAAACGTCGCCGCCACTACCCCCGCACTCTTCAAGAACTCACGCCGATTCGATGCCTTCATGATGCACTCCTGCTCGCTTAGCTGACTCCTGAGAGGATAGCGCGTCGACGCACACTTCGCGGCAGTGATGTCGAAGACTTCAGTCTTGGACGACCGACTCGACCCAGTCCTCCGGTAGCCCGAGCGAGGCGACGACCACGCGCCCCGCGACACTGGGCCCATCCGCCGTAAGCAAGCCACGCTTCGGCCGCGCGAACGTCACGGTCAGGCT
>CAYSWE010000328.1:0-1945 GCA_964434515.1 uncultured Phycisphaerales bacterium
CGACTGCGGGCGTCCTGCAGGTCCTGATTGCGCTGTTGCACGACGAACTGGGTCTCGCTGCCAAGCCCCAACTTGATGCGAACCGAGTCGAGTTCGCTCGCCGCCAGGCGCACGCTCTCGCGCGCCGCCACGATGGACTTCTGTGCGGTCTGGAGTGCGCGCACCGCGACGCGTACGTCGCGCTCGACGTCGACGCTCAGGATGTGCAGCTGCCGCTCGGCGCTCTCGACACGCAGCAAGGCCTTATGCCACGTGCTCTTGGCGGCCAGATTGCCAATCGGCAGCGACAATGCCAAGCGCACGGAGTAGGTCGGAAACTCACGGTCAAAGATGTCGCCGGTTAGGTCATCGGCGCTGTCGCGTTGCCCTGCCGCGCTATAGCTCGCCGTCAAGTCCAGCCCCGGCAGCAGATCTCGCTTGGCCTTGAGCACGTCGCGACGAGCCGCCTCCACACGGTGCTTGCGGGCCGCCAGGTCGGGCCGGCTCTGTCGCGCCTGCGCGTAGGCGACCTCGAGCCGTGGTGCCTCGAGAATCGGGTCGCCGGCGCCCAGTCCCGCCACCGGAATCAACACAAGGTTCCACGAATTCTCCTCGTCGAACGCCAGAATCAGGCGCCGCAGAGCGTCCTCGGCGTCGAGAATCGCGTTCTCGGCCGTGATGAGTTCTTCCTCCTTCTTGGACACCTCAGCCTGATCCGCCACGCGATCCCGCGGCGCGAGTTCGCCGAGCTTGATCTTCTGCTCCGTGTTGTTCAGTTGCTCGCGCGCCAACTCCAGACTCTCGGCGCGCACAACGTAATCCTCACGAGTGAACACCAGGTTGTAGTAGGCGACGACGATGTCATCGAGAACGGTCTGACGCGTGCGCGCGTGGTCCTCGCGATCGGCCAGGGTCCGAGCCTTGGCCGCCTCGTAGTCCGAAAGGTTGTAGTCAATCCACGCGCCACGCAGCAACGGCTGACTCAAAGTGAAGGTCACGTCGCCGCTAAAAAACGTCGTCGGGAACGCGAACGAGCTGTTGACCCGCTGATCGATGTACTGCGGCGAGAACGCCAACTCGAGCGAGCCACCCGTCACTACGCGCTTGCGGATACCAACGCTGCCGCTGTAGATCGTGCTACGGGTGCTCGGCTGGAACGCGTTTCTCGGTGGCGACTTCGAGTTGCGCCACTCCGCCGTCATGAAGAACTCGGGCTCGAAGAACGCGTCGGCCAGGTTGATGTCCTCGTGGCTCAGGAGCTCGTTGATACGGGCCAGCCGAAGGTCGAGGTTCCTTTCGTCCCCGAGCCGAAAGCAGTCGCGGAGTCGTAGCTTGAGCACGCGCCCGGGCCGCCTGTCCGTGGGAATCGCCGGGCGCTCCGTCGGCGTCCCTTGCCCGAGCGCGCGGTCAACCGGCGGCTTGGCCGGCACCTGCGCGACCACGAACGATTGCGGCCACGCCATCACCGCCGCCGCAACCCACCAACGAACACCCGACATGCGCACGATCCCTCACCACCGGCTCAAAGAAGCGCGCCAGGATAGGCCGGAGTCCCCTCCAGAGGCAAAGCCTGCGCAGGCAAAGCGCAGGATTCCCCGGCTCGCATCGCGAGTCTATTCGGCGCGAAACCGATGTCCGGGGATCGTCGGCCCGGTGTAGAGCAACTGCACGAGCAAAAGGGCAGCGCGATCGGTCGGCGACCGATCACGAAAGTTTGCTGTCAGATAACGCAGCTCTTGGTTGAAGCGTGCCCAGCCAGCGCCAGGAAAGATCCCCCACGCCAGATGGTGCACCGACCGCACGTCGGTTCCGAACTTGTCAGGGTGCAAGCAGTAGCCCCGCAGGCTCGCACGCAGGGCGGCTCGGTCCATGAGATCCGAGTACGAATACAGCAGCGCGGCCCGCGCCGCAGCGCCGCTCGGACCCTCGAGCCGTGCGCGCTTCGTGGCCAACTCACGCCGGAACT
>CAYSWE010000328.1:1955-5815 GCA_964434515.1 uncultured Phycisphaerales bacterium
GGGGCAACGCGGAGCACCAGGCCAGCGTCGGCAAGCGCCGCGGTCGGACACGCCCAGCTATTCATCGGAAGGCAGAGGCCGCGATCGGGTCCCGCGGCGGCGACCGCGACCCTTGGCCGGGCCACGAACGCACGTGCACCCGCGCCGACCCGCGGCCCGAGTCGCGGCACGAACGGAAGCTGCTCCTCGGTAAAGCGGACGAGCTGGGCCGCGAGCAGGTCGATCCGTCGTTGCGGGGCGACCAACTCCGAGTTTCCGGTGACCAACGCGCCCTCGAGATACGCCGCCAAAGCGGTTGCGAGCTCCGGTCCATGCAGCTGCGGGAGCAACGCCTCGATCTGCCCCAAGACCTTGCGTACGACGCGATGATGTGGTCCACGCAGCGTAGTCGACCCGGCGCCGAGCAAAGCGCGCAAGCCCAGGGCCAGCGCCTCGACCGTCGCGTAGTCGGTCGCTGCAGGGAGGAGCGCAAGATCGTCGGCGACAGCCCGCGCCAGCACCCGAATCCGGGCCCTGGTCCGCGAATCGGCACCACCAATCCGCAGCAGCCGACGCCGCAGCGCCACTTTGCCTCGCTCGTCACAGATTGCTCGTAAGGTCCGCAGATCGTTTTCTGACGACAACCAGCTGAGACGCAGTTCGCGCGCGCCCGGGTTCCACTCTGGGCGCACAGCGGCGGAGCCACCCTCTCCAAAGCCATCCCCTTGGAGGGCGATCGCCGGCACGGCAGTGGCCCGCTCGTCGGACACATTGGACCGAACGAGCCGGTTGCGCCTGGCGTCGTTCTTCTGCCAAGCGATTGGCAGAAGGATCAGCGTGAGGGTAACCGCCGCAAGCGCGATGACGAGCGCCCGCGCCCGCCACGAATGGCGCATCACGAGAGTGAATCGCAGGGCCGCAAGATGGACTCGTTCGCCAAAGCCACGCGGTTCCAACGAGCCGCGGTAGCGCATCCTTTGCACCACCCGGGCCCGAAGCACACCGGCGAGGCGAGGCGACGGCTCAGGAACGTCCGCAGCACCAACCCCACCGAGCAACTCGCGGATCGCGGCCAAGGATTCGTTCTCGGCGCGATCGTCGCGTCCTTCAGGCTCTGTCCAATCACGGTCCACGGTATCGTTATCGTCCCATCCCTATCGCCACAAGCATCCTTGTCGAGTCCAACCTTCGCGAGCCAGCCGTCTCAAGCCCGACGATCCATGCAGGGCCCACCGCTCCCCCCACCTGGCCCACGGCACTCGCCGTCTTGCGGCGCCGCCAGCAGTTGCTTCAAGGATTTGGCAGCGTTGTGCATGCGAGACTTGACGGTGCCCTCGGGGATCTCGAGTAGATCGGCGATCTCCCGGTAGGGCAGGTTCTGATAAACTGCGAGTTCGAACACGAGACGGTGCGGCAGCGTCAACCGCGAAAGCGCGCGCCGAAGGCGCTGCTTTTCTTCGTCCCGGTCCAGCACCTGCGACGCCGGGGCCTCTTCGGCTGGCACGCGATCGAGAATCGGCGTGTCGTCGTCCATATCGGACCGATCCAGCGAGTACAGCGCCGGTCGCGGTCGCTGCGCTCGGTAGTGATCGATCCAGCGGTTGGTTGCGATCCGGAACAGGAAGGTCGAGAGTCGTCCCCGTGGCCGATAGTTGGGCGCTCCGCGCAGGAGCTTGAGGAACACATCCTGGGCAAAGTCCTCGGCCCGGTCTTGATCCCAGCACAGGCGGTAAAAAAAGCGAGTCAGCGGGGCCTGATAGCGGCCCACAATCGCCTCGAATGCCGTGCGGTCGCCAAGCTGAAAACGCAGCAGCAAGTCCTCGCTGACCTGCTCCTCGGCCAGCGTCGTGGCGTCGAGGTCGGGCCGGGGATAGGGATCACGGTGGGGCATCGTTGGCGTCGAACGGAGCCTGGAGTTGCGGGAACAGCGGACCGTAACGGACAGAGCCCGCGGAGGTTCAGAGGTTTCCCCCCATTCTCCATCGGTTTTCGCGAAACCACCAGCCTATCGAAATCTTCCGCTCCCGACCAATTGCTCCAGTTCGGCGAGGATTCGTCCCCAAACATCGGCGCAACCCGAGAGCACGACCGACCGACGCGTCTCATCTACGTGCTGAATGGCGACTCGCAGAAACGTATCGGGCAGCTCCCCGCCGAGCTTCTCCGCCCACTCTACCGCCAGTACACCTGTCTCCGCGGAGTATGCAGCGCCCCCATCGGCGAGGAAGTCGAGCCCGCGCTGTGCAAAGTAGGCGTCCATGTGCAGCAGCGGGATCGGGCCCGGGTGCTCGACCAGCAGCAGATACGTCGGACTGCGCACCTCGCTCGGATCCTCGACACCGAGCCCCACCGCCAACCCCTGGACGAACACGGTCTTGCCAGCGCCGAGCTCACCGGACAGAGCCAGGCCATGCCCCGCGTGCAGGCACCGCCCGAGGGCAGCCCCAAGCGCGCGTGTTTGTGCCGGCGCCGTGGAATCGAAGCGAAGACGCTCAGTCAAGGTCATGCTCAAATCCGCGCGGTGCGAGTCGCTCGAGGCTGCCGTCGGCGCGCCGCAGTCGGAGCCCGGGCTTCGCGACGACCTCGCCGATCGGGCGACGGGCGATCGGCGGCAACGACGGATCCACAGCAAGCCGCGCGCACCGGCTGCGCCGCAGACCGAACAACAACTCATAGTCCTCGCCGTCGCCAAGCGCACCGCGGAGATCGGAACCACGCCGGATGGGGATCGCCTCGGCATCGAGAACCGCGCCAAGCCTGCCGCTGGCAGCCAACAGTCGCGCCAGATCCAACGACAGCCCATCCGACACATCTAGCATCGCCGAGGGACGATGTTCGCGGGCGATGCGCTTCCCCCACTCGAGCCTGGGCTCGAAGTCGAGATGCCAGCCGCTGGCCAGACTGCCGCCAAGCGCACCCGTCACGAAGAGCCTGTCCCCCGCGCAGAGTCCCGACCGCCGGACCGGACGACTAGCGCACGCGTGTCCCAGCGCGCACAGAGTCCAAACGCTCGGGCCGTCGCAGGTGGCAATGTCGCCGCCAATCCACCCCGCCCCCGTCGGCAGCACAGCCGCCAGAATCCCCCGGTAGAGGTCGCGCCGGCGGCGAGTCGGCCAACCGCGGCCGAAGCAACAGGACACCAACACAGCGTCCGGCCAGGCCCCCATCGCGGCCAGATCCGAAAAACTACGATGCACGAGCTTGCGGCCGATCTTGCGCGCACTCGTGCCCGGCGCGACATGTCGCCCCTCGATCACCGGGTCGATGGTGGCGAGCACCGCTCCCCGCGCTCGGAAGGCAGCGGCGTCGTCCCCTGGTCCGGAGAGCCCATCGCCGCCGAGTAGATCCCGCAGGAAAGCATGATCGGCGAGTTCCAAGCTCACTGCCGGTTGCCCCCAAGCGCTAGCACGACCCGCGCCACGATCGCCGAACGAGCGATCGGGCCGAGCTGCCGCGAGTCGGGCCAACGAAGTCCCAAGCGATCCGGCAGCAGGACGTACTCGTCCAGGCCGATGGTTCGCCCCTGCCAAGCATCGTCCAACTCGATCTCAGGTCGCAGCACCTCGTCCGCTGCGCCGCTTGCAGCACCGGCGTGCTGAATGTGCCAGCGGCCGTCGCGCCGAAAGAAGCGATCGCCCGGACAAGCCACGATCCGGTCGAACAGCGTGCCATCGTTGTAGCGCCACCAGACGACCCAGGAGCGCCTCAGTGCGTGCGGCAGGCGGCGGTCGATCAGGTGTCGATGACCCGGCTGCAGAAACGGAACCATCGTCTCGGCGGTGGCAATGTCCAGCCGCAGGATCGCGAACCTTCGCAGCACACCGACGTAAAGTCCGCCAAACGCCAAGAGAAAGATGGCCCACCGCACCCGCCGCCGCCGC
>CAYSWE010000329.1:0-2428 GCA_964434515.1 uncultured Phycisphaerales bacterium
CTCGTGTGGATGACGCCGTTTGGACGCGTTGCGGCATGATCGAACATCGTTCCTCGACGCTCGACGGCTCGCAAGTTCGGCGCTGCTGCGCCGGCGAGCCGTTTTGGCCAAGCGTGCCGTGCATCGCCTCGAACGTTCGTTCTCCAAACCGCCGAAGGTAGCGCCCCACGCACGACTTGAATGCGTTACGCACGATTTGCGACTGACAGGAAGTCTCGGTGTCTGGCCCCTGCAGAGTCGAGTGGGTAAGGATGGACGCGAACGGAACCTCAGAAAGGGACTTCGGCTGATGGCTCACCGCGACTCCTTGGAAGCTCCCCGCACAGCATCTCGACCGACGCTTCGTTCTCGAGAACCTCCGCGCCGTAGCGCTCGAGTTCCCACGGGAACTTCAGCTCTCTGTTGTCGAACAGCGACTTCGCGAGGAAGACCTGTCGGCCGAGCCGAATCGCCTCCCGAGATGAGTGCCATCGTGCGGTTGCGAATCGGGAAGCTGTGTCGGCCGGTCTTCGTACCGGAAGCAAACTGCGACACGGCCAGGTGCTCTCGGATGATGAGTTCTGGAGGTCGCGGTTCTTCGTAGGATACGTCTTGTCGAGAGGAGTCCCGAGCACGGCGATGGTTCGGCCTCCGTTCTCGATGGCGCTCCCGTGCGCGGCGCGACGTCGCCAGTGCAGAACAGCTCGTCCGGAGCGAACTTGCGCTCGACTGAGTTCAACTCACCGAGGAGCTCTTCTGTTCTGAACGCCGTGACCATGTGGGTATTCTCCCCCATCGACACCGCGTTCGGCAAGCGCGACGCCTCGGCACAGACAGACCCTGGATCTCTTGCTGCCGTATGCCTGCGGAATCCTGGCGTAGCTTCCAACGGCCAGATGGGCGTAGAGTTGGCGCATGCGAACCTTTCCGTTCGACAACAGCTACGCGCGGCTGCCTGCGCAGTTTTCTAGCAAGACCGATCCCACGGTTGTGGCGGATGCCAAGCTGATCGTTTGGAACAGCGAACTCGCGGCCAGCCTCGGACTGCGGTTGGACGGAGTCGACGAGACCGAGCTCGCGGCGATCTTCTCAGGCAACGTCCTTCCCGACGGCGCGGAGCCGATCGCCATGGCCTACGCGGGGCATCAGTTCGGCGCATTCAGCCCGCAACTCGGCGATGGGCGCGCGATCCTCTTGGGCGAGGTGGTCGACGACTCCGGCGCGCGCCACGATGTGCAGCTCAAGGGCTCTGGTCGCACGCCGTTCTCGCGCCGCGGCGATGGGCGCGCGGCGCTCGGCCCCGTGTTGCGCGAGTATCTCGTCTCCGAAGCAATGCACGCACTCGGTGTCCCGACGACACGCGCGTTGGCCGCGGTGACGACGGGCGAACCGGTGTTCCGCGAGACGACGCTACCGGGAGCGATCCTTACGCGCGTGGCTTCCAGTCATGTGCGCGTTGGCACGTTCGAGTTCTTCGCGTCACGCGGTGATACGGACTCGGTCGGGCAGCTTGTGACCTATGTCCTCGAGCGACACTTCCCCGAACTCCAGTCGGAAGAACGGCCCGGTCTCGCCTTGCTCGACGCGGTCGCCGAGCGGCAGGCAAGTCTCGTCGCGCAATGGATGGGGCTCGGGTTCGTGCACGGCGTCATGAACACCGACAACACCAGCATCGTCGGCGAAACGATCGACTACGGTCCCTGTGCGTTCCTCGACTACTACGATGCGGCGGCATGCTTCAGTTCCATTGACCACGGTGGCCGATACGCGTTCGCAAACCAAGCGCCGATCGCGCAGTGGAACCTCACGCGTTTGGCCGAAAGCCTGCTACCGCAGATCGACCCGGACGCAGAGCGAGCGGTCGAGCTTGCCAGCGAAGTGATCCGCCGGTTCGCAACGCGCTTCGATGCGGCCTATCTCGACGTGATGCGCGCCAAGCTCGGGCTCTCGCGCGGCGACCATCGTGACGAAGAGGACCGGGAACTCGCGCAGCAGTTGCTGGCGGCGATGCAGGAGTCGAAGGCCGACTTCACGCGGACGTTCCGCGGTCTCGCCGACGCGGCCGAGCGACCCGAAGCCCATGTCGTCCTGCGCACGGAGTTTGTGAATGAAGCCGCTTACGACGCATGGGTGCTCTGCTGGGACAAGCGATTGAACTCCGAGAGTCGTTCTCGAACCGACTCTGCAAGCGCCATGCGCGCGGCGAACGCGCGCTTCATCCCCCGCAATCACCTGGTCGAAGAGGCCCTGTCCGCGGCAATCGAGGAAGGCGACTACGCGCCGTTCCACGCGCTGCACGCGGTCCTCACCCACCCATTCGACGAGCAGCCGGAACAGGATCGCTACGCGGAACCGGGCGCGCAAGACCAGTGCTCGTATCGGACGTACTGCGGAACCTGAGGGCGGCCACGCGGGATCCAGACACGGCGGGATCCGCGCGCAAAGCGGA
>CAYSWE010000329.1:2528-5794 GCA_964434515.1 uncultured Phycisphaerales bacterium
CATCCAGAACTTCAAGGCCCTCGAGGATGTCCACCTCGAGGACCTACCCAGCATGTCGGTCTTCCTCGGAAGGAACGGAACAGGAAAGACGACGCTGTTCCGGGTGTTTTCCTTCCTCCAGGAGTGCCTGCACAGCAATGCGCGGATCGCTCCAGGAACTTCCGCGTGACCTTCGCTACTCTGCAGAAGCACCTCGGCGAGTCGTCCCAGCGGCACCGTGGACTCCGAGGGATCCAGGTCATCGCCCGGATTGAGATCCATTGCCCAACGGACCGGGGTGCTTGCTGGATCTCGATCGGACCGGTCTAATTCGCCGATGGCCGACATTGGGAGCGAGACGCTGCTCCTCCTTGGGAGGTGGCATCAGGGGGAGAGGCGCGCGCTGGATCAGCTGCTCGCGCGAGACCTGCCCTGGGTCAAGCGCTACGTCGAGCGACGCATGGGGGAGCTTCTGCGAGCCAAGGGAGATGCGGAAGACTATGTGCAAGAGGCCATGATCCAGGCGATGGAATATGGGCCGCGATTCCTCGTCTCGGACAAGGCGCAGTTCCGAGCCTTGCTGGCGCGCATCACCGAAAACGTGCTGCGTGATCAGGTCGTCTACCACCGTGCGCAGAAGCGGGACGTGGACAAGGAGCGACCGCTACAGGCCGACAGCGCCCTGGCGCTGGATCCGCCGGTGGGCGAGGTGACGCGGCCGAGCGTGGCCATGGATCGGAAGACCGAGAAGACCTGGATCCGGCTGGCCATGGAGCTTCTGGACGAGGACGAACGCGAGCTGCTCCGCCTGCGTGAATGGGAGAAGCACTCCTTCGTCGAGATTGCCGAGTTCCTGGACCTGAGTGAGGATGCGGCGCGCATGCGCTTTCATAGGATCCTGCCCAAGCTGGCCAAGAACGTCGTCCGCCTGCGCGACGGTGGGCTGTCCCAGATCCTCGCGGAGACGAGGTGGGGATCGACCAGCCATGGATGACGGATCGACGCGACTCGAAAAGGCGCTCATGCTCTACATGGAATGGGCTAGTGAGAGCGCACCGGTGACGGGTGAGGTGTTCCTCGCCGCCAATGAGGAGTATCGCGACCTGCTCGAGCCCATGCTCGAAGACGAGCCTGGGCTGATCGAGGAGGATCACCAGAGTCTCGGCGAATATCGGATCCTGCGAGAGATCGGCCGCGGCGGAATGGGCGTGGTCTACGAGGCCGAACAAAGAGGGCTCGCGCGACGCGTGGCGCTCAAGGTCCTTCCCGCGCATCTGACGCTCGACGAAACGACGGTGCTACGTTTCCAGCGCGAAGCCAGGTTGGCGGCAAGGCTGGAGCACCAAGGGATCGTGGCCGTGCATGGCGTCGGCAAGGACAAGGATGCCTACTACTTTGCGATGGACTATGTGCCGGGGATCTCGCTGGCGGATCTGATCCGGAAGGCCGCCCTGCATGCTGCCTCGGGACAGAAGCCGGATGAGGACGACCTAGCCAAGAGCTTTGGATCCAGACGGTGGATCGAGGCCATGGTCGAGCGGATCGCCAAGATCGCCGATGCCCTGCAACATGCGCACGGACAGGGCATCCTGCATCGGGACGTCAAACCCTCCAACATCCTCATCCGCGAGGACGGCTCCCCGGTACTGACCGACTTCGGCCTGGCGAGGGAGCAGGGTCTGCCGTCGATGACCTTGACGGGAGACTTCGCAGGCACCCCCTACTACGTCTCTCCCGAGCAGGCGCAGGGTCGCACGGACCTGGATGTGCGCACCGACATCTTCTCCCTCGGCATCACACTCTACGAAGTGTTGACCCTGCACCGTCCCTTCGCAGGAAGCCGTCCCCAGGAGGTGATCCAGAAGATCACGAACAAGGAAGCGACCGACCCGCGCAGGCACGGCGTCGATCTGCCGCCCGATCTGCGCGCCATCCTCGAGCGCGCTCTGGAGAAGGATCGATCGCATCGATACGCAAGTGCCGCCGCGATGGCGGCCGATCTACGCGCCTTCCTTGCCTGGCGCCCGGTCAGCGCGCGCCGCACCAGCAAGAGCCGCCGCTTGGTGCGCTGGACCCGTCGCAATCCCGTCGTGGCGAGCCTGAGCGCGGCCCTGCTGGGCACCCTGGTCGTCGGCCTCGTCCTCATCCTCCAACAGAACCGCAGGCTCTCGCGCTCGCTCGCCGAGACACGCCTTCTCCTGGATGCGCGTGTCGTCCACGACTACGCCAACAACTGGCTCCAGCTCGAGGCCTGGAAACCCGAGCACGCCAAGCCCCTCCGCGCCTGGATCCACGGCGTCGAGGAGCTCATCGCACGCGAAAGCGAGTATCGCCAAATGCTGGCGCCGGGCAGTGCGCTGGCCCTGTCCAGCGATCCCGCATTGAAGAAGAGTCTCGCCACGCTCCAGGAGGAGCTCCAGAAACTGGGACAGGTCCAGACCGGCAAGCTCGCCGTGGTGCGCTCCTGGCTGACGACTCTGGAAAGTCTGCCACGACGCTCACTCCAAGAAGCCGCACCTGCCTGGAAGGCGGCCATCGCGGACATCGGTCAAGCCAACTCGCCCTATCACGGCCTGCGCATCAAGCCTCAGCTCGGTCTGATTCCGATCGGCAAGGACCCGAGTTCGGGCTTCTGGGAGTTCGCCCATCTCGCCACCGGCCACCCTGCGAAACGAGACGCAGCCGGAAGCCTCCATGTGCGTGAAGACACAGGGCTCGTGTTCGTCTTCCTGCCCGGCGGCAAGACGCGCATGGGCGCGCGTCCACCCAAGGACGAGAGCGAAAAGGGCCAACCCTACGTGGATCCACTCGCTGCGAAATCGGAAGCACCTGTCGACGATGTAGAACTTGTCCCCTTCTTCATCTCCAAGTACGAGATGACCCAGGGTCAGTGGCTGCGCACGCTCGGCGAGAATCCGAGCTACTTCTCCGCCAAGCACAGCATTGGCAGCGTAGGCAAACGAGTGTGGAACGCAGACCTGCGCCACCCGGTCGAGATGTTCCATTGGGTACGGAGCGGCGAGGTCTGCCATATCCTCGGGCTCGCCATGCCGACCGAAGCGCAGTGGGAGTATGCCGCGCGAGGCGGAACCACGACCGTGTATTGGACCGGCAACGATCCGTCGAGCCTTCGCGGCGCCGAGAACCTCGCCGACCGAGCGCTGCAAGAACTCCTCCCCCAATCCACCCGAAGCTTCGACATCATGGCCTACGACGATGGCTTCGCGCGACACGCCCCGGTCGGCAGTCTGCTCCCCAACCCCTTCGGCCTCTACGACATGCTGGGC
>CAYSWE010000330.1:0-5791 GCA_964434515.1 uncultured Phycisphaerales bacterium
CGACAAGCTACCATGGTCGCGTGGTCAGAAACGACAAGAAGCGGGAGGGCGTCGACGCGCGCAGCCGCGACTTCGCCCGGTTCGATCAGGTGGAGAAGGCCCAGGACTATCGGCTGGCCGAAGGCGAGGCCGACCAGTTCGACGAGGATGCGGTCATCGGGATGGTGGACATGGCCGGGAGCGACGCCACTGCGCTCGGTTCGGCGCTCGCGGACACCGGCTTTGCGATCCTCACCGGGCATGGCGTCGACCTCGAGCTTTGGGACGCGGCCGAGACGGAAGTGCACCGGGTGTTCGGTCGGCCGCTCGCGGAGAAGCTGCGCTTCCGCGCCGAGCGCCATGGGTCGGTCAATCAGGGCTACTTTGCGATCGAGGAGACGTCGGACATCCATCCCGATCTGGTCGAGGGCTGGGTGTTCTGCCGGCGTGCGTTCGACCTTGTCGGCGATGGGCGCGTCGACGTCGCGCGGTTCTGGCCGGAGCCGAGCAGCGAGCGCGTGTTTCGAGCCGTGTGCCTCGCGCAGGAGCGGTTGATCCGACCGATCATGCACGCAATCCTGGGCTACCTCGGATGTGAGCCCACGCTGTTCGATGCGCGTCTGCGCGGCACCAACTTCGCGCTGCGGCTCAACTACTATCCACCCGTGCGGAGCGCGGGCGAGCGCGCCGGCCGGCTCTTGGGCCACGAGGACGTGGATCTCTTCACGCTGCTGCCGGCACCGCGGACCGAGGGGTTGCAGGTCCTCAACCGGGCGAGCGGCCGTTGGATTCGCGTCGCGGCGCCGCCGGGCAGCCTGATCCTCAACGTCGGGGACTACTTGCAGCGCGTCAGCAACGATCGCTTGCCCTCGACCACGCACCGCGTCGCGCTACCGCAGCGGCCCGAAGCCAGAAACGCCGTCCGCGTGTCGTTCCCGATGAATGTGTATCTGTGGGAGGACGAGGTCCTCGAGGTGCTTCCTGGACTCGGACCTGCGAAGTATCCGCCGATCCGCGCCGAGACGTTCCATACACGCACGACCGCAAAGTTCTATGGCGAGGACTATGCCGTCGACTGACGAGGCGAACTCCGGGGTTCGCAGCGGCCGTGGGCGTCGGTCGCCCCCTCGCGCTGCCTGCTCGAGAAGGCTCTCGTGGACCTCGTGGGAAAAGACTGCCGCCCGGACCGGGGCGGCAGGAGTGGTCCGGGCGGAGCAGTTGGGGAACGCAGGGGAATGGGACGAGCGACTCCTCGTCAAATCTCTTCGCGGCCCGACTGCGAGCGAGCCGGGCGCACTTATCAGTTTGCTCGAGCCGTGTTCGGGGGTGCACCGAGTGACTTTTTTTCTTCCGCTGCGCGGATTGCTACGAGGATGCGCCTCCATTCCGCGGGCGAGTTCCATGAGCGGCTGCGCGCAAATCCCTGCGGATTCATGCTTTGGATCCCGGCACGGGGGGGTTCAATAGCCGGCCTTTGGCCTGACTCGTTCGTCTGGCCCCTTGGATGCGTGTCAGAAAGGAGTGAACGTGGACCGCCCCCCGGTTCTCGAGATGCAGGCGATCAGCAAGGAGTTCTCCGGTGTGCCGGTGCTTCAGGCCGTCGATCTGACGCTGCGCGCCGGCGAGATCCACGCGCTCTTGGGCGAGAACGGTGCTGGCAAGTCGACGTTGATGAACGTCCTCTTTGGGATGCCCGACATCGCCGCGACCGGAGGTTTCACAGGGCAGGTCCGCGTCGCAGGGCGGCCGGTCCATGTGCAGTCGCCGGCCCAGGCGATGGGGTTGGGGATCGGCATGGTGCACCAGGAGTTCATGCTGATCCCGGGCTTCCGCATTTACGAGAACATCAAGCTCAACCGCGAACCGGTGCGCGGGCCGGGGCTCGGAGCGCTCCGGCTACTCGACGTCCCGCGGATGCGTGCCGACGCTGTGGCGGCGCTCGAGCGCGTGCGGCTCGACGTGGACGCGAACGAGTTGGTCGGCGCGCTGCCCGTCGGTCACATGCAGTTCATCGAAATCGCTCGCGAGGTCGACAAGCAACAACTCCGCGTGCTCGTCTTCGATGAGCCCACCGCGGTGCTCGCGGAGACCGAGGCCGAACGCCTCCTGGCGGTCATGCGGGAACTCGCAGCGGAAGGCGTTGCGATCCTGTTCATCACGCATCGTTTGGACGAGGTCCTGGCGGTGGCGGATACGGTCACCGTCTTACGCGACGGTCAGCGTGTGTTCTGCGGACCACGATCCCAGGTTTCGGCCGCGCAGATCGCCTCGACGATGGTCGGGCACGGCAGTGACGGTGCGGCGCCCGTTCTTCATGCAGCAGCCCCACAAGCAGCTCCGCAGCCCGCGCTCGAAGTCCGCGACCTACGAGTCGAGATGCCCGGCGAGGTCGTGCGCGGTGTCGACCTGGACTTGCGGGCTGGCGAGATCCTGGGGATTGGCGGCCTCGCCGGGCAAGGCAAGGTCGGCATCGCCAATGGATTGATGGGGATGTGCCCGGCCGAGGGCAACGTGCGCGTGCACGGCGAGCCACTGCAGCTCGGAAGCCCGCGGCAGGCGTTGGCCGCGGGCCTTGCCTTTGTGTCCGAGGACCGCCGCGGCGTCGGTCTGCTGCTGGACGAATCGATCGAGCGGAACATCGGCGTGCCGGCGGTCGAGGTGCACAAGCGTTTCTTGCGCGGCCGAGCGCTGGGGCCGTTCGCTTGGGTCGATCGCCCGGCGATGCGCTCGTATGCCGAACAGATGATCGAGCGATTGCACATCCGCACGACGGGTCCTCAACAGGTGGTCCGGCGCCTTTCGGGTGGCAATCAGCAGAAGGTTTGTCTGGCTCGAGCTCTGGTGTTGGAGCCGAACATCCTCCTCGTCTCCGAACCCACGCGGGGGATCGACGTCGGCGCCAAGCAACTCGTGCTCGATCTGTTGGTCGACCTCAATCGCGAACACGGGCTGTCCGTGCTGATGACGTCCTCGGAGCTCAGCGAGCTCCGGGCGATCTGCCATCGCGTGGCGATCATCAGCGAAGGACGCGTGGCTGGGATCCTGGCTCCCGACGCGCCCGACGCGGAGTTTGGTTTGCTCATGGGAGGAGGCGCGGCGTGAACCGCGAACGACTCGTGGACGCAGCGCGAAGCTTCGGTCTCGCGCGTTGGATCATCGTTGCCTTTCTCGGCGTGATCTGGGCCATCGCGGCCTTGGCCACGGACCTGCGGCTCGGGACCCTGCTCGGCGACTCACTCGTGCGCGCTGGCATGAATGGAGTTCTCGTGCTGGCGTTGGTGCTGCCGGTGCGCGCCGGCAACGGGCTCAACTTCGGCATTCCGCTGGGCATTGTGTGCGGTTTGGTTGGGGGCATCGCGGTGATGGAGTTCGCCGGCCAGCATCCCTATGGGCTATTCGAAACCAACAAGGACCTGGCCCACGGATGGAGTGGTTTCCTGCTAGCCCATGCGATCGCGTTGCCACTCGCCGCGGTGCTCGGTCTCGCTTACGGCTGGTTGCTCGAACGTGTGCGTGGCCAAGAGATGATGGTGGGCATCTATGTCGGGTTTGGGGCGATCGCTGGCATGTGTGTCATCTGGCTCATCGCGCCGATCGAGTCGGCGGAGCTCATCATGCCGATCGGCGGCCACGGCGTGCGCCAGACGATCCTGTTGGACGACCACTACAAGTGGCTGCTCGACAACACCTGGGCGGTGGAGTTCGGGACGTTCGCCGATGGCGAGACGGCGCGGCGCTTTACACGACCCGACGGGTTCTACTTGCCCACCGGGCTCCTGCTCTTTTGGTTGGGGCTTTGTGCGTTGGTCGCTGGATTTCTACGCTCGCGGCTCGGCACGGCGATGGCGACTGCCGGCGCCAATCCGAACTACGCCCGGTCCATCGGCATCCATGTGTCGCGCATGCGGATCGCATCGATCGTCCTTTCGACGATGCTGGCAGCCTCGGGCATCCTGGTGTATTCGCAGTCCTACGGCTTCTTCCAACTCTACAAGGCGCCACTCTGGATGGCGTTTCCCGCCGTCGCGGCGCTGCTCTTGGGCGGTGCCTCGTTGCGGTATGCCACCGTCTGGCACGCGATCGTCGGGACGCTGCTGTTTCAGTCGCTGCTGACCACGTCGTTGCCGGTGGTCAATGAGCTGGTCCATGCGTCGGCCTACCGCGAGGGCCTCTCCAACTTGCCCGAGATCGCCCGCCTCGTCATCCAGAATGGCGTCATCCTGTACGCGCTCTCCAGGGTCGCGAGGAGAGGCCAATGAGGTTCGGGAACCGACTTCGGACCTTGCTCGCGCGCAACGCCGTACCGTTGTTCTTCCTGGCGATCAGCATCACGGGGATTCTCTGGGCAGGGCTGAACCTGTCGCGCGTCACGACGGACGTCAGCGAACGATTCTTTCGCAACCTGTTCTTGGTCCTTTCACTGGTGATCCCGATCGTCGCGGGGCTCGGTCTCAACTTCGGGATCGTGCTTGGCGCGATGGCCGGGCAGATCGGGCTCATCGTGGCGCAGAACGGCAAGATCGAGGGGCTCGGCGGTATCTTCGTGGCCGTGATCTGCTCGATCCCGCTGGCCATCGTTCTGGGGTGGCTCACCGGGCTCTTGTTCAACCGCACACGGGGGCGCGAGATGATCACGGGGATCATCCTCGGCTTCTTCGCCAACGGGATCTATCAGTTCCTGTTCCTGATCCTGGCGGGTCCCGTGATTCCTCTGCGCGCCCCGGACGTGTTGCTTCCGAGCGGCATGGGGCTGCGTGTCACGGTCAATCTGACGGCCGTCGAACGTGGCGTGGATCGGCTTTGGTCGATCCCGATCCGGACCGGTAGCACGTGGTGGGGCGAGATTCCGGTTGCCACGCTGCTCGCTTGTGCGTTGCTCTGCGTTGGCCTGGTGTGGTTCCTGAAGACGAAGCTCGGCCA
The DNA here is from genome assembly GCA_964434515.1 of uncultured Phycisphaerales bacterium. Lineage (GTDB taxonomy): Bacteria > Planctomycetota > UBA1135 > UBA1135 > CAYSWE01. The sequence goes on from CAYSWE010000330.1 coordinate 4,900, forward strand.
GGACCTGCGCGCGGTCGGGCAGGATGCGCACGTCGCAGAGGTCTCCGGAATCCGCGTCAACCGATGCCGCGTCATCGCCGTCGTTCTTTCGATCGTGCTGGCCGGAATCGGGCAGATCCTCTTCCTGCAGAACATGGCCGTGATGAACACGTTTCAGTCGCATGAGCAGGCCGGCTTCTATGCCATCGCCGCGCTTCTCGTGGGGGGGGCGAGCGTGACGCGAGTGACGATCTGGAACGCGATCCTCGGCACGCTGCTGTTCCACATGCTGTTGGTCGTCGTGTCAACCGCCGGCCCGATCGTCATGAAGTCGGCCCAGATGGGCGAGTATCTGCGTGAGTTCGCCGTCTACGCAATCATCGGCGTGACGTTGGCGATCCATTCCTGGCGTGGCCGCTGATCTGCTGCAATGGTTGCGATTGTCAACGGGGTACAGACCGATAGCCCGAGACCGATGAGCTCCTGAAGTCGCGGGGCTTCGTGAAGCGCTGCAGTTCGACGAAGTGCGAGCTCTTTGTCAGCGGCCCGGCCGCACGGTTCGGGCTCGGCACGTTTTCACGAGCGTGTTCGACGGTGCGCGCGAAGAAGCTAGGTGTGTCGAAACCTTGTCGAAAGAGTCACCGTTTTCGCACTTCGTTACCTACCACGGCTGCGCCTGCTATCCCCAACATCGGTTGCCCTTCGCTCGCCCGTTATCTACGTTCTAAGGAGTAGTCCACAATGCGTTCATTCCATCTAGTTCTTGCACTCTCGATCGTCGCGCCGCTCACCGCCTTGAAGGCGCAGACGAGGGTCGTCGCCCCGGCTGGCTACAACCAGAAGCCCGGCGAGACGTGGATGCACGCCCCGCTCCGTGGCAACGGCTTCCTCAGCTACTACACTGCGTCCGCGC
>CAYSWE010000331.1:0-5788 GCA_964434515.1 uncultured Phycisphaerales bacterium
GACAGATGTTGCGTATCGACGGGCTGCTCCTCATCGCCGGCGACGACTTCGACCTCCGCGGCCAACTCGTCGTCGAACATGCCCAGGACCTTGTCCTCGAGCCCGACGCCCTCGAGCACCTCGCGCCGCTGCGCATAGATGAACTGGCGCTGCTTGTCCATCACCTCGTCGTATTCGATGAGGTTCTTGCGGATGTCGAAGTTGCGCTCCTCGACCTTCTTCTGCGCCTTGGCGATGCCTCGCGTCACCATGGGACTCTCGATCGCCTCTCCCGCCTTGAGACCGAGCTTCTCCATGACCGTCTTGACCCAGTCCCGCGCAAAGATGCGCATCAGGTCGTCCTCGAAGCTGAGGAAGAACCGCGTGCTGCCAGCGTCGCCTTGACGACCGCAGCGACCTCGCAGCTGGTTGTCGATGCGCCGCGCCTCGTGCCGCTCGGTGCCGAGAATGGCAAGCCCACCGCGCTCACGTACGCCCTCACCAAGCTTGATGTCGGTGCCACGGCCCGCCATGTTCGTCGCCACCACGACGCTCCCGGCCTGGCCGGCCCCGGCGACAATCTCGGCCTCGCGCTCGTGCTGCTTGGCGTTGAGCACGTTGTGCTTGATTCCGACCTTGCGCAGCGCTCGCGAGAGCCGCTCCGATTTCTCGATCGAGGTCGTGCCGATCAACACCGGCCGCCCGGATTCGTTCAGCTCCCGTACATGCTCGATGATCGCGGCGTATTTGTCGTCGTCACTGAGGAAGATCAGGTCGTCGAGGTCCTGTCGGATCAACGGCTTGTTCGTTGGGATCGCAAGCACCTCGAGCTTGTAGATCTTTTGGAACTCCGCGGCCTCGGTCATCGCGGTGCCGGTCATCCCGGCGAGCTTCTTGAACAAGCGGAAGTAGCTCTGCAGCGTGATCGTCGCGAGCGTCGGGTTTTCCTGCTTCGGCTCGATGCCTTCCTTGGCCTCGACCGCCTGGTGCAAGCCATCGCTCCAGCGACGTCCCGGCATCAGCCGCCCAGTGAACTCGTCGACGATGATGATCTCATCGTCCTTGACGACGTACTCTTTGTCGAGGTTGTAGATGTGGTGCGCACGCAACGCCTGCTCGAGGTGGTGCGGCCAGTCCATGTACTTCGGGTCGCTGTAAAACGAGTCGACACCGACCATCTTCTCGGCCTTCTCGATGCCGCTCTCGAGCAGCAGAGCCTGATGCTCCTTGAGCTTGACCTCGAAGTCCTCGCCCTCCTTGAGTTGGCGCGCGATCCGGTCGGCCATCTGGTACTTGTCAACCTCCTCCTCGGGAGCGCCGGAGATGATCAACGGCGTGCGCGCCTCGTCGACGAGGATCGAGTCGACCTCGTCGATGATTGCGTAGTTGAGCGCCTTCTGCACTTGGTCCTCGAGGTGGACCTTCATGTTGTCGCGCAGGTAGTCGAAGCCAAACTCGTTGTTGGTGCCGTAGATCACATCGCAGGCGTACTGCGGATGCCGCTCGTTCGACCCCATGTGCGACTGGATCGCCCCAACCTTGAGACCGAGGTATTCGAACACCGGCGCCATCCAGTCGCGGTCGCGCTTGGCGAGGTAGTCGTTGACCGTGACGATGAAGACGCCGCCTTCGTCGAGCGCATTGAGAGCCGCCGGCAGCGTCGCAACGAGCGTCTTGCCTTCGCCCGTGACCATCTCGGCGATCTTGCCCTGGTGCAGCACGATCCCGCCGATGAGCTGTACATCGTAGTGGCGCTCACCATTGGTCCGCTGCGACGCGACGCGCGTCATCGCGAACATCTCGGGCAGCGCGTCATCCAAGCTCGCGTCGCCGGCCCGCACTTTCTCGCGCCAGTGCTGCACGCGCGCGAGAATCTGGTCGTGGTCCATCGCCTCGGCCCAGCTTTCTAGCGCGTTGATCTTGTCCACGATCGGTGCAAGCGTCTTGAGCTCACGCTCATTGGCCGAACCGAAGACCTTCTGCAGGCCCTTGCCAATCCGTTGCGGCAGGCTCCCAAAATCGATAAGCGGCATACGTTCTCTCCCTGGAATTCGTTGTCTCGTGTTGGTCAGCTAGTTGGGTCACCTGCAGAACACGCCGCTGAGGGCGTACACTTCAGGCGGGTAGCTGACCTCCGGGAGCGCGGATGCGCGGGAGAACGTAGCGACGCCAGCGGCGCGATGGACGAACCAACTCGGCGAGCCGCGGTGCCGACTCCAGCCAGGCCTCGGTGGTGTTCGCCGTCGGCGTCGAGCCAACCTGATCGCGCTCCAGTAGATCGCACCAGAATCGCAAGACGGCCGGCGGAATAGGATCCGTTGCGACTTCCGGTGCGTACGCAAGCCCACCCGAAACCCAGATACACAGGGTCACGAGGAGCTGCAAACGGACGGAATTCGAGCTGTCGGATGTCACAACGAGTTAAGGCTACAAGGCCCATCGGCCAGAAACGGGCGAGTAGCATAGGGCGCACACGACGAAAAATCCGCAGATTCTGGACCGGCACCCACCGCGCACTTGGCGGTTACTGCAGCAAGCGCTCGACCAACTCGAGCAAATCGCCGGAGCGAAACGGTTTTGGGAGAAACCCGTCCGCCGTTTCCCGCTCCTTGGAGATCACGTCGCTCGCCGTCGTCAAGAGAATGCGCAGTCGCGCAGTTTCCTCGTGGCGCCGAAGCTCGCGAATCACGGCGAGGCCGTCCAACTCGGGCATCTCGTAGTCGAGGATCACGAGCCGCGGCTGAATGAAGCGCAGCCGCTCGAGCGCCTCGAGTCCATCGGCCGCCAGCACCACGTCGTAGCCGGCGCGCCGAAGCAGGCCCTCGAGTGCCTGCGCTTCTTCCTCCTCGTCATCGACGACGAAGATCAAGGCGCCGTCCCGCGAAGCTCGCGTCGGGTCCAGCACGACGTGCTTGCGGACGTCCGCGAGGGTTGGCAGCCCCTCCTCCTGGAAAGCCTTCTCGATTTCTTTGCCCAGCTTGAGATTGAAACGCCGGACCTTCATCCACGCCTCGTAGTCCGGGAAGTCCGGGCGGATATCCATCTGGTCGTGCGTGTCGACCATGAAGTAGAACTCGCCCGGCACCATGTGCTCTTGGAGCACCAACTTCATGTACGGATAGTTGCGGTTGCCGAGTTGGATCGAGTGCTTCTCCAGGCAAGCCTTCCCGTCGTCGGTTGTGCGCGTCTCGTTGACGAATGGCCCGAAGACATCGTCGTCATCGCCGCCGAACTTCTTTCGAGGCTTCGTGTCATAGGCCAAACGAAAGTAGGTTTCGATGGCGCGTTCGACCATCTCGGCGGTGATCTCTCCGCGGCTGACCAACGGTGGAAGTCCTCTGCAAGAGTCTCAAGAAAAACTGCGAAACACCGGGGACCCGATCCCAGGGCCGCAACCTTTCCAACCCAAGTATCACTCCGAAGTCCTTTCGGCACAACCACCTCTTGACCTTCGCAGGACGGGGCTGGCCCTCTCAGCAGGGCCGGCGAAGCGGGGCGAGGCCATTTTGCAGGGTTGCGACCGTCGTGTCTTCGCGGGCAAGCAGGGTCTCGAGCGCCTCGACAGCGTGGACGCCGGCCCGCGGGTCGAGAAAGTGCGCCGTGCCGATCTGCACCGCCTGGGCGCCGGCCACGAGGAACTCGCAGACATCCTCGGCGCTGCGCGCGCCGCCTACCCCGACGATCGGCAACCCGGTGGCGGCGCGCACGCGTAGAATACAGTGCAGCGCCACCGGCTTGATGGCCGGCCCGGAGAGCCCGCCACTGCCGAGCCTGAGCCGTGTTTGGCGACGGCGCCAATCGATCGCAGCGCCCAGCACCGTGTTGATCAGCGTCAGGCCGTCGGCTCCGCCCTGCTCGGCTGCGCTGGCGATCTCAACCAGCCGGGACGTGTTCGGAGAGAGCTTCACGAAAAACGGGAGCTCGGACACGGCTCGCACGCGACGCACGACGTCCTCGCACGCGGTTGGATCGGTCGAAAACGGGAGCTGCCCTCCCTGGACGTTGGGGCAGGAGAGGTTGATCTCCAGCGCAACGACGCCGCTGCCCTGCACGCGCTCGACCACCTCCACGAACTCCTCGAGGCTCTCTCCAGCGACGTTCAGGATGACCGGAGGCCCCAGGTCGAGGGCGGCCGGCAGGTCCTGCTCGAGAAACGCTGCGACGCCCGGATTCTCCAACCCGATCGAGTTGAGCATCCCCGACGCCGTCTCGCACAGTCGCGGCGGCGGGTTGCCGGCGCGTGGCCTCGGCGTCACGGTCTTGGTGACGATGGCGCCCAGTCGCCGCAGATCGCCGAAGCGGGCGCCCTCGATCCCCGCCCCGTAGCATCCTGACGCAGACAGGACCGGACTGGCAAGTGTCAGCGTCTCCAAGAGCGGCGTGGTCAGTCGGCTCATCTTGGAGGCCACGGGGCGCTCAGCTCTCGGCGCTCTCGGCAGCGCGGCTGCGCTCGGTCTTGCCTTCCCGCCCGAACGCCAAGAACAACAAGACCGCCCCGGTCAGAATTGCCGAATCGGCGACATTGAACGTCGGGTAGTGGTAGAGGTTTTCGCGCCACGGGAGCGGAATGTGGAAGTCGAGGAAATCGCGCACGGCGCCGGACTCGCGGAACAAGTTGTCGTAGAGATTGCCCAGCGCCCCGCCCAGCACGAGCCCGAACCCGATGAGCTTGCCGCGATCGGTCTTCGGCGTGCGCCAGGCCAACACGCAGATCACAACCACCATCACACAGCGCACGCCGACCAAAATGGGCGTGGCATTCTGGAAAAGCCCCCACACGGTGCCGGGGTTCTCGGCCTTGACGAGCTTGAACCATGGAGCGACGACCGAGTAGACCTTGAAGTATTCGCCGTCGCCGTGCGCCTCGACGAACCCCCACGCCCACGCTTTGGATCCAAGATCCAACGCTGCGATCAGGATCGCCGTCAACACGAAGAGCCACGCAATGCCACCGGCCCGAGCTCGGGGGGCCTTCTGTTGTTCCACGGTTTCCGTCATCGGCGCCCGTCATAGCCGACACGGGCGCGCAGCGCGACCGCGGCGGTGGCAAGTTCCCAGGGAACCACGACGCCGTTTCCCGGTAGAGTCGCCGCTCTATCCGGGAGAACTCGATGCTTGCTACCTTCGCAATTCTGACCAGCCTGTGCGGCTTCCAAGACTCACGCCCTGCGTCCCAGCCGATGGGCAAGCCTGCCCGATCCGGTGCGGAGCGCACGGTCGAGCGACTCCCGGGGACCTGGGGGGACGACGCTCCCGGGCAGTGGGCGGTGCGGGACCGCAAGAAATTTGCGCCGATCACCAAGGCCCCCTACTGCTCGGCAAAGGCCGCTGCCAAGCGAGTGAGCGACGCGGACATCGTCATCGGCATCCGGCTCGGCAAAAAGGCGATCGCCTATCCGATCAAGATGCTCGGTGGCCCGCATCGCGAAATCATCAACGAGCGCCTCGCCGGCGAGCCGTTCGCCGTCAACTGGTGACCGCTGACCTTCAACGGCATGGTCTATGCCGGCAAGTGCAAGGATTCGACGGTGACTCTCGGTGTCTCGGGGCGTTTGAAGGGACGCAACCTGCTGATGTGGGACAGCGAATCCGACACTCTGTGGAGCCAGATCCTGGGCAAGGCGCTTTATGGCAAGCGCAAGGGACAACGACTTCGGATGGTGCCGGCCGTCTTCGTCGGCTTTGGAACTTGGAAAAAGATCGCGCCCGACACGCGCGTGCTCGACCTGTCGCCTGTCGGCTATCGGCCCTGGCACTTCACTTCGGCGGACCTGGCACGCGCCGAGGTCGCTTCCGGGGGCGCACTGGC
>CAYSWE010000332.1:0-2829 GCA_964434515.1 uncultured Phycisphaerales bacterium
CTGGATGGGCTCGAGCATGCCGGGATCGCGCAGAAGCCCGATCCCGCGCAGGGCGCTGACCAGGATGGCTGCGTCCTTTTGCAGGATCTCACCGGCGAGCACGGTCTTCCAGAGCTTGGCAAACGCTCGCATATCACGCCCCGACTTCTGGATCTCGAGAAGCGCCCAGGCTGCTGCTCTCCGGACCGAGAGTTCTTCCTTTTCGTCCTCCAGGTGTCGGCGGAGCTGTTCCGGTGGGGTCAGCGGGTCCGCCAGGATAGCGAGCCCGAGGCAAGCATTGGCTCGGACGTAGGCGACCTTGTCACCGAGTGCATGGAGCAACGGACCGACGAGTTCGTCGTCGCCGGCGAATCCGAGTGCCCCCGCCGCGATCCCGCGGTGTCGTGGTATCGCTTCGTCCTGCAGCGCGGCCAGCAGCATCGCCTGATGCTTTTTCGATTGGAACTCCAGGTAGTGACGAAGGGCCTTGGCTTGTCGTTCTGCCCGTTCGTTCTCGGACTTGGACCGATTCGATGTGTATTCGGCTAACGCCTGGTCGAACGCGATGAGCATTCGATTCGGGTCCTTGGCCTTTGCCAGCGCCTGCTCTCGCAGTTTGGCCTCCTCGCTGAGCTTTTTCTCGATTTCGCGGTCGGGTTTTGGCTGATCGGGGACCGCGGAGCACGAAAAAAGGACGAGCGTCCCGGAGAGAAGAGGCCAGCAATGGCGGTGTCGTGAGGGCATGATGCGTGTTCGACGCGAAGCGAACCTGAGACTTGCGGACCGGAAGAGAGCGAACGATTGACGATGTTGCCACCGTTTCCGGAACTGTTCGAGGGCAGCGACCACGAGCAGGTCCAGCTCATCCAGGAGCCTTCCATCGGTCTCTATGCCGTCCTCGCAATCCACGATACACGCGGCGGGCCAGCGTTTGGCGGGATTCGCCGGCTTGCCTACCGTTCTATCGGCGAAGCCATCCGCGATGCGCTTCGACTCAGCGAGGCGATGACGCAAAAATGCCTCATGGCGCGTGTTCCCGGCGGCGGAGGCAAGGGAGTCGTCGTGGATCATCCCGGTCTGGATCTTACCGCGGCGTATCGATTGATCGGCCGCTACGTCGAGAACCTCGGCGGGCGTTTCTATACCGGGCCGGACGTTGGCACCGGCGACGCCGAGTTGCTGCTGCTCCGCGACAGCACGCGCTTTGTGACGGTCCCGGGGTCGGAAGGCCCCGGTGATCTGGCGGCCGCGACGGCGCGCGGCGTCTTGGCTGGATTGCACGCCGTGCTGTCGTTTCTCGAGCGTTCGGATTCCCTGAGTGCGGAGTTCGCAGAGCACACGTTTGCCGTGCAGGGATTGGGCAGTGTCGGCTACCTTGTTGCGCAGGCGCTCGCTCAGGCCGGCGCGCAGGTAACGGCGGCGGACCCGATCTCGGAGCGCGCTGCGCGCGCGCGCGATGAGCTGGGGATCGAAGTGATTCACGATGGTGACCTGTTCGATCTTCCGTGCGACGTATTCGTGCCGTGCGCTTTGGGTGGCATCCTGCACGACTTGACCATCGAGCGACTGCGTTGTCGGGCAGTAGCCGGGAGCGCAAACAATCTACTTGCTTCCCCCGAACACGCTGCATCGCTCGCCTCCCGAGGGATCCTGGTTGCTCCGGACTACGTGATCAACAGTGGCGCGCTCATCCTGGGCGCGAATTTCCATCTCACCGGTGGCCGCGAGCATGGCGCCGCGATCGACGCGATCGGTGACGAGCTGTTCGAGCTGTTCGGTTGGGCCAACTCGGAGGGCATTCCGCCGCCGGTACTGGCCGACCGGATCGCGGCAGATCGCCTGCGCAAGCGTCGCTCCGTAGCCTCGTTCTTTCCGGAGCCGTTCGCTTCCAATCGAGAGGACCCGAAGTGAGTCTGCCATCGTCCCACGACACCGGTGTCCATGTCTTGCGCGTCCGTTATGCCGAGACCGATCAGATGGGCGTGGCCCACCACGGCTCCTATATTCCGTGGATCGAAGAGGCTCGTACCGAGTGGATGCGCGGACGGGGGATGAGTTACCGAGAACTCGAGGAGACCGGGTTGGCTCTGGCCGTGACGCGTGTCTCCGTGCGCTACATCCGGTCCGCACACTACGATGATCGGGTTCGCATCGAAACGCAGCTCCTGGCCCGACGAGAGGCTTCGGTGGACATCGGCTACCGGTTGTTTCTCGCCGAGGGAAACGCGGCTGGTCCCCTGCTTGCCGAGGCGACGACACGCCTGGCGCTGATCGGCCCCGACAAAAAACCTCGACGCCTACCTGACTCGCTATTCTGAGCGTCGCTTCTGTGTCGTGGTCTTGGCTCTTGCCCGACCGAGTCGTGGCGTCGCAAAGCCACGCTCGATATGCTCGTTGCCCCTCATTTCCGATCCTGAGTCACATTTTGGGTGTCAACCGAAAGCCTGCCTTCGCTCTCCTGTTGGGTATCCTTTTGCCGGGTGCCGGCCACTGGTACGCCGGCGATAAGCGAGGAGCCGGGATCGCGTTCGTTTGCGTTACGGCGTGTTTTGGCCTTGGGTTTTGGATCGCGGGCTACCGCGTCTTCGCGTTCACGACATCGTTGTTCGCCAGCAACCCCTTGTTGTCCAGGTTGCCGGTCCATCTCCTTCCGGATGCTGGCAATTTTCTGGAGACGACGCTGGCCTGGATCATGCAGCCGGTGGCTGACCCGATGCGGTTGCGCTTGCTGCGTCTTCCGGTTAGTGGCGAACACCTGGGCCTTGCCCTGACGGGACTGTCCGGATACCTCAATTGCATCCTCGCCGCGGATGCGGGCTGGTTGGTCGCCCGCGGGAATCTCGAGGCCGA
>CAYSWE010000332.1:2839-5785 GCA_964434515.1 uncultured Phycisphaerales bacterium
CGTTCGTTTCCCGGCAGGCCGGCGTTATCGGTCCTCTGGGGTTGGCTGGTACCTGGGCTCGGACACATTCGCCAGGGACGCCGATCGATCGGTTTTCTGGTTGGCGGCAGCCTGATGGTTCTCTGGGGAATGGGGCTTTGGTTTAGCGACGGCTGCGGCGTCGATCGTCCGCAGTTGTATTGGTGGTGGGCCGCGCAGGCCGGAATGGGTGGACCGACGTTCGTGTCGAGCGTGTTGCTAGGTCCACGGATGATTACGTCCGAGCCTCCGGCCATGGACCTAGGGATCACCCTCTTGACGATTGCCGGGCTCTTGAATGTTGCGGCGTTGACCGATGTGTACACGACTGGAGAGAAGCGCGCGTTGGAGGCGCGGGCGAGTGTTGTGGAGGACGCGGCATGATCGATCGTTTGGTGCTGCTTTACATCGTCGCCTGGCTGGGCTCGATCGTGTTCTACTCACGTCAAGACCTGGTTCCGGCCGCTCTCATCAAGCACGCCGGTTGGCGCGCGTTGGTCGTGTGTCTTTGGACAGTGGGGGCATTCCTCGTTGTGACAGGTCTCGAACACGTGTTCATCAATAGTTGACGGGATCCATGGCACGATCGGAACACGGTCGCGTTTGGCTGCTCGGGCTCGGTGTCTATTTGCCCGAGGCCACGCTGACCAACGAGGAGATCGAGGCTGGGATGCCCTGGCTGCGGACGTCGGCTCAGTGGATTGCTGAGCACACGGGGATTCGACGTCGGCATGTCGCGGCACCCGACCAACATGCGGCGGACCTCGGCTTTCTGGCCGCGCGGGAGGCGCTCGAGCACGCCCGCGTCGCCCCGGAAGAGATCGACTTGGTCCTGCTTGCGACCAACACGTCGCAGTTCGTCTATCCCGCGGGCGCGGCGAGGATTCAGGCGGCGTTCGGGCAGGACGCGAGCGGACGATTGCGGATGCGCCACGCCGGTGCGTTGGACCTGCAACAGGGATGCAGCAGCTTCATCGGCGGCATCGGCCTGGCTGCCGGATTGATTCGCGGCGACCAGTTCCGCTCGATCCTCGTGGTCGGCGCCGACGTCGCCACGCGGATGGTGGATTGGACCGATCGAGACTCGATCCTGCTAGGGGATGCTGCCGCGGCCTGCGTTCTGCGCGGCGGTGACCGACCGCCGGAGTTGTCCGTTCCGCCGCTCGAGGTGCTGGGGCACTTCATGCGCACCGAGCCGACCAAGGCCGACGCGATCTACCAACGCGGGGTACTCAACGTAGAGAACAACCCGTTTCACCATCTAGGGAAGGGCTTGGACGCCGAGACGGCCACGCGCTTCACGCTCTACGGCGGTGACTTCCTTGGATCGATGGCGGACGATGAGCATCGCTTCTTTGCGATGAACGGCCGCCAGGTCTACCGGTTTGTGAGAGGGATCGTTCCTCGGCAGGGCTATATGGAGGTCTTGCGCCGATCGGGGCTACTGCAGGAGTTGCCTGACGAGTTTGCGGCGGTGCAATCCGTCGACGACCTCAAGGATCGAGTTCGGCGACGCGCGCTTTGCGAGCATCTTGCGTCGAGCGTCGATATGTTTATTCCGCATAGCGCGAACTTGTCGTTGAACCAGGATATCGCTGAAGAGATGGGCATCCCTTGGGAGCGGATGTACATCACGCTGCACAAGTATGGCAACACCTCGGCCGCTTCCGTCGGGCTCTCGCTCTACGAGGCGCTACGGCAGGAGGGCCGCTACACGACGCTGACCAAGCGTGATGGCGCCGGGAGAGTGAAGGTTGCGGGCCGCGAGATCGTTGTTCCACCGCTCGAGCGTGGGCAGACGGCTCTGCTCTTGTCGTTTGGGGCCGGCAACAGCTGGAACTACATCATGACGCGCCGCGGGTAGCGAAGTAGAGTCCGCCGGTTCGCATCTCGGCCAGGCCTGCGAGTTCGAGCCGCTGAAGCGCGGCCAGGATCTCCGGGATGCCGGTCCGCGACTCGGTCGCGATGGCGTCGGCGCGACTCGGAGATCGTGTCAGGATTTCCAGTGTGCGCGCATCGAGCGAGGAGCTGACGAGTTCGAGCGATGCCGGACGGCTCGCCCCTGGGAGGAGGCCGAGATCCTCGAGTAGTCCGTGCGGCGAATCCGCGAGCGAGGCCCCCGTTCGCAGCAGGCGGTGGCAACCCTCGCTGTTTGGCGCTGAGATGAGCCCGGGGACGGCCCAGATCGGTCGGTCGTAGCCGAGCGCCCAGTCGGTCGTGATGAGCGCGCCGGAGCGGCGTCCGGCTTCGACGACCAGCACGCCATCCGCAAGACCGGCGAGCAACCGGTTGCGGCGGGGAAACGTGCCGCGGTTCGCGCGGTAGCCTGGCGGGTATTCGCTGAGCACGATGCCGCCAGAGTCCACGATTTCCTCGACCAGGGAAACGTGTTCGCTCGGATAGACCGTATCGAGGGCCGAGCCGAGCACCGCGACTGTTGCGGTTCCGGCGGCGAGGGCACTGCGGTGGGCCTCGGCGTCGATTCCCCGAGCGAGACCGCTGACGATGACGACCTGGGCCAACCCCAGCGCGGCGACGAAGCTGCGTGTGGACTGGGTTCCGTACGGGGTCGGATGTCGGGTGCCGACGATTGCAAGGGACGCTGAGCGCAGCGCTTCCGGGGCGCCGCGATACCACAGCCCGGCGGGGCGATCGGGGAGCTGTGTCAGGCGGGCTGGCCATGCCGGGTGCCCGGGCCAGCAGAAACCAAGCTCGGCGCGCGCCGTTCTGTCGAGTGTCGCGAGAGCTCGCTCTGTCGCCTCGGGTGCACGCAGCCGTCGGATCTGCGCAGGCCGAACTCCGAGTCGATGCAGTTCCGCATCCGGCAGCGACAACCAATCTTGGAGCGACCGAGATGGGTCGAGTAGGGGCTGCGGATTCTCCGGGTGGAGTCGAGTTGATGGGCCGACGGCGTCGGCTAGACGGAGG
>CAYSWE010000333.1:0-5782 GCA_964434515.1 uncultured Phycisphaerales bacterium
CGGTCTCCGTCATCTCGACCATGAAGGTCGAACTGCCACGTGCGATGTCGTCGGCGGCGCCGACGCGCGTGAAGATCCGGTCGACCAGGCCGATGTGCGCCGATCGAGCTGGCACGTAGGCACCGATTTGTGCTAGCAGCACGAGCAGGGCGACCTGGCGGATCCATGTGGACTTGCCGGCCATGTTCGGCCCGGTCAGCACGATGACGTTGCGCTCGGGCGGATCGAGGCGTGTGTCGTTGGGCACGAACGGTTCGCCGCCGAGCATTGTTTCGATCACCGGGTGGCGTCCGTCTTCGATCGTGAGTTCGCGATCCTGCGACAGCTGAGGCCTGCACCACGCGCGATCGACGGCGAGTTCTGCCAACGCGGTCACGACGTCGATCTGCGCGACCTGGTGTGCGGTGTCGAGGATGCGACGCACCTCCTGCGCGAGTTCTTCGCGCAGCGCAACGAACAGCTGATACTCCAGATCGCGGGCCAGCTCCTCGCTCTTGAGGACGCGCGTTTCGAACTCCTTGAGGTCCGGCGTGACGTAGCGCTCGGCGTTCTTGACGGTTTGCTTTCGTGTGTAGCTCGCGGGGATGCGACTCAGGTCGGCGTTGCGCGGCACTTCGATGTAGTAGCCAAACACGCGGTTGTAGCCGACGCGCAGGCTGGCGATGCCGGTCCGCTCGATCTCTTCGGTAGCGAACCGCGCCATCCAATCCTTGCCGTCGCGGCCGATGGAGCGCAGCTCGTCGAGCTTGGCGTCGAAGCCGCTCTTGATCAGGCCACCCTCCTTGAGAGGGACGGGAGGCTCCTCGTGGATCCGCGCCTCGATCTTGGCGGCGAGATCCGCCAGGTCGTCGAGTGCTCCGTGAATCGTCGCGAGGTGTTCGGTCTGACACCGATCGAGCGCCGTGCGGAGATCGGGGAGCGCGGCCATGCTGGCGCCGAGAGCCAGGAGATCGCGCGCGTTGGCGCGGCCACACGACAGCCGCGCCGACAGCCGCTCCAAGTCGTGTACGCGTTTGAGTTCCTCGCGTAGCTGCGCGCGGAGCTCGCGATGCTCGACACACTCGGTGACGGCTTCTTGCGTGCGTTGGATCGGCTCCAGCTCCGTCCAGGGCACGAGAACGCGATCGCGCAACAGGCGCGCGCCCATCGGCGTGAGCGTTTCGTCCAGGACCGAGAGCAGCGTGCCGGCCTTGTCGCCGCCGCGCTGCGTGCGCACGAGCTCGAGGCTCTGGCGCGTCGCCCGGTCGAGGATCATGCGACTGTCTCGCTGGAACACCTCGATCTTGTCGATGTGGGGTAGCGCGCTCTTTTGCGTTTCCTGAACGTAGCGGATGAGTGCGCCCGCCGAGGCGATCGCCGAGGGCATCTCGGCGACATCGAGACCAAAGCCGTCGAGGCCGCGGGTCCCAAAGAACTGCGCCAGCTCCTTGGATGCCTCCTGCGTATGGAAGTCGAACGCCGGGCAGCGCTGCACCGGGATGCGCAGCTGGGGGAACTCCCAGTCGACTTGTTCCGGCAGTAACAGCTCGGCGGGATCGATGCGACCGAGTTCGTCCTCGAGTTGTCCGAGAGCGCACTCGGTGACCTGGAAGACGCCGGTCGAAATGTCGATCCAGGCGATGCCCGCGCGCTTGTTGTGTGCGCAGCACGCCGCGAGGAAGTTAGGTTCACCGCCGTCGAGGACCTCTTCTTCGGTGATGGTTCCCGCCGTCACGACGCGCACGACGCTGCGTTCGACCAGCCCCTTGGCTTCGCGCGGGTCTTGGGTCTGCTCGCAGACGGCGACGCGCTGGCCGGCGCGGATCAGCTTGAGCAGGTAGGTCTCGGCGGCGCGCACCGGGACTCCTGCCATCGGGATCGCGTTTGCTCCCTTGCTGCGCGATGTCAGGGTGATCCCGAGGATGCGTGACGCCTGCTTGGCGTCGTCGCCAAACATCTCGTAAAAGTCGCCCATCCGGTAGAACAGGATGGCCCCGGGGTGCTGCTTCTTGATGGCCGTGTATTGGACCATCATCGGCGTTTCCTTCGGCTTTCCGGCGCGCTTGGCCATCGCTGCTTACCCGAAGTGTTCGCGCGTGACTTGCTCGATCGCCGCCCCGACCAGTCCATCGACGTCGAGGTCTGCCTCGATCTCCGCGGCGATCCTGGGCTTCCCGCTGGTCACCGGGTGGTCGGGTTGGAACAACGTGCAGCAATCTTCAAACGGTTGAATGCTAATGTCATAGGTGCCGATCTGGCGTGCGCGATCCACGACTTCCTGCTTGTCTGTGCCAATGAGCGGACGCAGGACCGGCATCGGACCGGTGGCGGCCTCGACCACGCCGATGTTCGCCAGAGTCTGGCTCGCGACCTGCCCCAAGCTGTCGCCGGTGACGAGCGCGAGTGCGCGCTGCCGCTTGGCCAAGCGCTCGGCGATGCGCATCATGAAGCGGCGATAGAGCACGGTGCGATAGCCCGGTCTAGAGATTTCCTTCATGGCGACCTGGCAGTCGGCGAATGGCACAATGAGGAGATCGGCGCCGCCCTGCCACGTGCCGAGGACCTTGGCGAGTTGGCGCACCTTCTCCAAGCTGCCGGGTCCGGTGAACGGCTGCGAGTCGAAGTGGCAGAACGCCACCTTGCAGCCACGCTTCATGGCGAGCCAGGACGCGACCGGCGAGTCGATGCCGCCCGACAGGAGCGAGAGCACGCGGCCCTCGCAGCCAACCGGCAGGCCACCGGCGGCTGGTATGCGCTCGACGAATACGAACGTGCCTTCGTTGCGGATCTCGACACCCAGGTCGATGTCTGCGTGCGCGAGGTCGACGCGCAGACGTGGATACTCGACGAGCAGGCGGGCGCCGAGCTCGCGTTGGCAGGCCATGGAGTTGAGCGGGAAGCCCTTGTCCGCGCGTTTGGTCGTGACGCGGAACGGCACCGGATCCTCGCCGGGCAGACGCGCTAGGAGCCGTCCCACGGCCTGGATGCCTGCAGCGGCGATCGAGTCCATGTCCGCTGCGACTTGGCGCGCGGGGGATACGTTGACAATGCCGAACACGCGCGCTGACGCTCGGGCGATGCGGTCGGTATCCGTGCAAGGTCCAACGTAGAATCGTCCCCAACGTCGGAAAATCGGGGGCCGACCAAGTGGTTCGAGCATCTTGGCGAGATTGCTGGCGAGCCGCCGCTCGAAGGTTCCGCGGTTCCCACCCTTGAGCGCGAGTTCGCCCGGACGGAGGATGACGTGATCGAACATGGCCGGAAGACTCTACCCGGATCCGCGCACCGTCCGAGCGGGATCTTGGCCTGCGCTTCGGTTACCGCGGGGTCGCTGCTGAGAAACCAAACCTCAAGAATCGTGAACCGTCGAGGCGGTGCCTGCGCAAATAAAGTATGTAGGACCTCCCCAACTTGCCAACCAACTGCACGGAGTTCGGTATCCACGATGCGAATGGCGTTCGGATTCGTTTTTCTCGCTTCCTTGTCTCTGCCCGCTGGGGCCGCCGGCCAGCGTGGTGCCCTACTTTTTGCCGAACACGGCCAGGCTCGGGCTGACAATCTTGGCTGGGCCGTTGCCGGTGTCGGGGACGTGGATCGCGATGGGTATCCCGACTTTGCCGCCAGCAGCCCGTTCTCGAAAGCGCGGGGCGAGGTGCGCATCTACTCCGGGAAGACGGGGCAGGTGTTGCGCGTGTTGATCGGTGCGGTCGCCGGCGAACACTTTGGCGGCGCCGTAGCGAACTGTGGCGACCTCGACGGCGATGGATATCCCGAGTTGGCCGTTGGTGCCGAGCTATCCAGTCGTGGAGGCCTCGAGTCCGGGATCGTGAGAATCTTCTCGGGTAAGACGGGTGGGGTGCTGCGTGAACATCTCGGTGGCAACGCGCACGCCCTGTTTGGCAGTGCCATCGCCGGGGGTTGCGACGTCGACAAGGATGGCACGCCGGATGTCGTCGTTGGTGCGCGCGGTGACTCGACGAGCGCGCGCGACGCCGGGGCGGTCTTCGTGTTCTCGGGCAAGACCGGAGGGAAGCTCTACAAGTTCTTCGGATCCGAGCCTGGAGCATTCCTTGGCGCAGCGGTCGCGATCGGCGACCTCGATGGCGATGGCCACGCGGATGTCGCGGGCGGCGCCTACGGGACGACGGGAAAGCGCGGACCACGCGCCGGCCGCATCGTGATCTGGTCGGGTCGTGATGGCAAGGTGGTGCGGCGGCACATCGCCGACGATCCAGGCATCCTCTGGGGCTTCGCCCTGGCGATTGTGCCCGACATGGATGGAGACAAGCTTCCGGACTTGGTCGGCGGCGCGTGGCGTTCGCCGCGAGGGCAGGCCTCGGCGGTGGGAGCGATCCATGCCTTCTCAGGGAAGACCGGGAATCTGCTGTTCTCGCGGTTTGGCGAATCCGCCGGCGATCACTTTGGTTGGTCGGTCGCTGGCGTGGGGGACTTCGATGGCGATGGACGCGGCGACTTCGTCGTCGGCGCTCGTCTCGATGACGAGGCCGCCGTCGACTCGGGCAGCGTCCGCGTGTACTCCGGCCGTGACGGCTCGCCACTCGTGGTGATCTCGGGGGCTGGACGTGGAGATCAGTTTGGCTGGTCGGTTGCGGGCGTCGGTGATCTCAACAAGGATGGTTTCGCCGACTTCGTCGCTGGGGCGGTCTGCGACGATGCCAATGGCCTGGACGCGGGCAGCGCCCGAGTCGTGCTCGGCGGCTCCGAGAACGCTCGGCTGCGCGACGCTGTCGACACGGCCGCAAAGTCGGATCGGTTCGGGTATGGCGTCGCTCTTGCCGGCGACATCGATGGAGATGGCCGTCCGGATGTCCTCGTGAGCGCAACGCTCCGCAATGGGTTCGCGGGGGCCGCGTATGTGCACTCCGGTCGGACCGGGAAACGCGTCCGCAGCGTGGTCGGCGCCACTGCGGGAGATCAGCTGGGTGCCGGGATCACCGCGGTCGGGGATTTCGATGGCGATGGCAGGGACGACTTCGCGGTGGGTGCACCGGGGAACGACGCTGGTGGTCGCGACGCTGGGGCGGTCGATGTGTACTCCGGTCGGACGGGCAAGGTTCTGCGCACGTTTCGAGGGGGCGCAGGCGATGGCCTGGGCGCAGCCTTGGCCGCGGCCGACGTGGACCGCGACGGGCAGGTCGACCTCGTGGTTGGATCCAGAACTGGCAGTCGGTTCGATGGGCTCGTGGTCGTGTTTTCGGGCAAGACTGGCAAGGTCTTGTTTCGTCGCACGGGTCCACCGGGAAAGAAGCTCAATCTGGGAACCGTGGTCGCAGCGCTGGGGGACATCAATGGCGATGGCCACCCGGACATCGTTGCGGGGGTCGGTGCGCTGCGGAATGGACCCGTGTGGGTGCTGTCCGGGAAGGATGGCAAGCGACTGTTCGAGCTCTTGCCGCCGGACAAGCGACCTATGGGGTTTGGTGCCGCGGTCGCTGCGGCAGGCGACGTGAACGGCGATGGCGTCCCGGACATTCTTGTCGGGGCCCCGACCGAGCAGGTGCACGGCGGTGCCGTGTTGGCGTATTCGGGCAAGGACGGCCGGCAGCTCCTGCGACTCGACGGGCCAGTCTTTGGCGCATCGTTTGGAGCTTCGGTGGATGGAGCAGGCGACGTGGATGGGGATGGCCACGCCGACATTCTGGTCGGCGCGCGCTTCGAGACCGTTCGCACGCTTCGTTCGGCAGGACGGGCCTCGGTCTATTCGGGCAAGGACGGTCGGCAACTCGTGTCGGTGACCGGGGGCGTAGCGAGCGCGTTCCTCGGCTACTCGGTGGCCACGTTG
>CAYSWE010000334.1:0-5773 GCA_964434515.1 uncultured Phycisphaerales bacterium
CTGGGGCTGGGTGTTCCCCGGGGGCACGATCGACGGCGTGTTCATGAGCCTGCTCGAGGGCGGCAAGAATGCAGCAGGCAAACTCGTGCAGCCGGTGAGTTGGAAGTGGGGCGTCGATGTCCTGCTCGGTGGAATCCTCGGCGTTGGCCTCTACGTCAAGTATTCCGGCCGCGTCTGGTGCCGATTTGCCTGCCCTTTGGCGGCATTGATGCATATCTATGCGAAGTTTTCGAAGTTCCGGATCCTTCCCGAGAAGAAGAAGTGCATCTCGTGCAACGTGTGCACGTCCGTTTGCCATATGGGAATCGACATCATGAACTTCGCCAACAAGGGCCTACCCATGCGCGACGTCGAATGCGTCCGCTGCAGCGCGTGCGTACAGTCGTGCCCCACTGGAGTGCTCGAGTTCGGGACGGTGGATCCGCGCACCGAGCAGGTCCTGTCCCGCGACCGTCTGGCAGCCTCACCCGTACGCATGCGCGAAGGCAACCCCAACGCCAAGGAGTTGGCCGCGACGAGACTCCGCGGCGGCAGCGTTTGATAGAAAAAATGACTGCGACACCTTATTTCGCCCCCCCTATCTTCGGTAGAGAACGAGGCCCCGGTTTGGGATGGACAGGGTTGCGAGGTGATAACCCAAGGCGCGCAGGCGCGGCACGTCGAGCTTGGCTCGCTTGACAAGGCTGACTACGGCACGCGTCTCGGACAGGCTCGCCTGCCCCATGAGTTCGTGCGCGGTGATCGACCTGGCGGGCAGGGCGCGGCGGCCGGCGAAGAAGACGAGCCGCGGGAGGTCGCTGGCAATGCCCGCATCCACGGCCAGCGCTTCCGCGAGATCGGTGCCGACCGCACGGTCTCCAGCCAGGCTAGCGCGGCGCGTGCGAACGAGCCTGGCTGCGTGCGGCAGGAGTCCGAGCGCGACTAGGCCGACGGTCAAGGCGCGACGACGCGCCAGCAGTTGGGCAAAGGGAAACGCTGCCACCGGCAGCAGGAGCGGTAGCCACGGAGTCCAGAAGCGACGATTGGCGAAGAACGTCGGGACCACGAGCAACGCCGCAAGCGCAAGCAGAGTCGTCCGGGCCCACTGAGCGTGGAGATCGCTCCGCCACAGGAGCAGCAGACCGAACAACAAGCCAGGCAGCGCGAGGTAACCGAGCCCGTCGAAGCCCTGCCCCAGAAACTGCGCGAGTTCCCGCAGGTAGCGAGCGGCCACCGCCGCGGCGCCAGTCGCACCGAAGGAGGACACCGGCTGCATGAAGCGGATCTTCGGAAGGAGTTCGAAGTGGCCGGTCGCGACCGAACGCAGTCCCAGGTAGATCGCGCCCGGAACGAGCGCCAGCGTAAGAACGGCGAGGCCTGGCCGCCAAGCCCGCTCGCGCAGCGCGCAAGCGACACTCGCAACGACGAGGACACTCCCCTCGAGTCTCGTGACGAAACTGAGCCCAGCAAACGCTGCCGCAAGCCGCGGTCGCCCACTGAGCCGCGCCAGGATCCAGCCCACGGCAAGCAGCTGGAACAGCGGCTCGCTCATGGCGTCGGCGCACAGCCAGGACGGCAGCATCCCCAACGCAAACCAGACGCCAGCAATCCACGCCGTCATGGGACCGAACGTTTCACGAGCCGCGCGCACCATCCACATGAGCGCGACACAGGAGAACGCGATCGTAAGGACTTGACCAACGCGCCAACGGACGACGTTGTCTTCGGTCCAGAACGAACCGATCGCCAGCAGCAGTGGATGCAGCGGCGGAAACGGTTCGGCCAACGCGAGTCGCCAGTCACCGGCAACGAAGTCACGCGCCATGCTGACGTAGTTCGCGGTATCGCGGTCGGGCGCGACCGTCAGAACACAACAGACGGCCCGGGCAGCAAGCGCCAGCGGCACGAGCACCAGCGCGAACCGTGGCCTAGCGAGTTCGTCAGATCGAAGCATCGGGCTCTCACATCTCCACACACAACCTACCGGCGCGTGCTCCCGGCGCTATGCTTGCCATGGTCGTGTGTGAACTGTTCGCCATGTCCAGCCGGGTTCGAGCCGAGGTCAGCTTTTCGCTCGCCGAGTTGGCCGAGCACGGCGGTCGATCAGCGCCGCATCGCGATGGCTGGGGCATCGCCTACTACGAGGATGGAGAGATCCGCCTCATCAAGGAGTCGGGCGCGGCCGCGACGAGCCCCTGCATCCGGTTCATCGAGCAACGGCACGTCTCCAGCGACGCGGTCATCGCCCACATTCGGCGAGCCACGGAAGGCAACGTGACGCTGCGCAACACCCAGCCGTTCGCCCGCGAACTCGGGGGCGCGATGCACGTGTTCGCCCACAACGGCGACCTTCCAGGGATCTTCCGCGACGACCACTTCTCGTTTGAGCGCTTCCACCCCATCGGCGAGACGGACTCAGAAGTCGCGTTCTGTTGTCTCCTCGAACGAATCGCTCCACTGTTCGGCGGCGAACAACCCGCCCCCCTCGAGGCGCGCCTCGACGTGTTTGCCCGGTTCGCCGCCGACCTCGCGGCGCTCGGCCCGGCGAACCTGCTCTACTGCGACGGAACGACAATCTTCGCCCACAGCCACCGGCGCCGGACCTGGCCAACGGAACCCCTGCGCCCGCCGGGGCTCCATGTCTTGGTGCGCACGTGCACGGCCGAGCCGACGCTACTCCACGCTGGAGGAGTGCGTATCTCCGGCACGGCCGAGCCGCAGCGCGTCACCCTCCTTGCCAGCGTGCCACTGTCCGCGGAAGCGTGGCGCCCCTTGCCGGAGGGCACGGTCTTGGCCCTCGAGCGCGGCGAACTGGTCGCAGAGCGTCGTAGCTAAGGGAATGTCAGCGCCCGCGGTCGTCGCGTGCTCAGATTCCTGGTGTGCTCTGGATTGCGGTTCTCCGTAGAAGCGGAACGAACGGTCCAGGGTGCTGCTCGGTTCCGGGCTTCTTCCATGGCCTGCTGTCGGCTCGGCGACAGTAGAATCGACGGCTTCCGTTCTCTGTCTGTTTCCCTGTCCGAGAACACTCCTGTCTGGAAATACCGATGACTCGTTCGATTGTTCGATTCGCCCTCCCCCTTCTTCTCATCACGGCGCCGTCCTTCGCGCAGCACCAGGAGCGGCCGCAGGACCCGCCGGGCCGTCCCGCGCGCTCCGGCGGCAACCTCGGTCCACTGACCATCGTCAAGCATGGGCCGTTCACCAGCGTCCAGGTCAACACCAATGCCGCCGGCAACAACATCCGCGGGGACGCCGCGAACGAACCGTCGATCGCGATTGATCCGACCAACCCGAAGCGCATGGTGATCGGCTGGCGCCAGTTCGACACGATTCGCTCGAACTTCCGCAAGAACGGCTACGCGTTCACGACCGATGGCGGCAAGACCTGGAAGTCTCCGGGTGTGGTCCAGCGCAATGTCTTCAACAGCGATCCCGTCCTCGACACGGACCTGAACGGCAACTTCTACTACCTAAGCTACTCGGGTGGCCGCCGGCTCAAGATGTTCAAGTCGACCAACGGTGGGCAGACGTTCACCGGTCCCGTCAACTCGGTCGGCGGTGACAAGGCCTGGATGGTGGTCGACAAGACGAGCTCGATCGGCAAGGGCAACATCTACATGATCTGGCAAACCCTGCACGGCCCGCGAACGTTCGTCCGCTCGACCAACGGCGGGAGGTCGTTCTCGCAGGCGTTCAGCGTCCCATTCCGGCCAACCTTCGGCACCATGGACATCGATCCGGCTGGCACCGTCTACTGCGCCGGGCTTCGTGACCAACGTCGCAGCACCTTCGTGCTCGCTCGCTCGACGACCGCACGGAACGCGCGGACGACACCGACGTTCCAAACGGTGTTCGTCAACATGGGCGGTAGCCTGGGCTTTGGCGCCCCGCCGAATCCCGGTGGCCTCCTCGGCCAAGTCAACGTCAGCGTCGATCCCTCCCGCCGGAACCATGTCTACATGCTCTGCTCGGTTAACCCACGTGGAGCCGACCCCATGGATGTGCACTTCGTGAAGAGCACGGACGGCGGACGCACCTTTGGCCGGCCGATCCGCGTCAACGACGATCGTTCTTCGTCCGCGTGGCAGTGGCTCGCCGCCATGTCGGTTGCGCCGAACGGCCGCATCGACGTCGTCTGGAACGACACGCGCGGCCATAGCTCGACCATCTGCGCCACCTACTACGCCTACTCGCTCGACGCCGGGACGACCTGGTCGAAGAACGTCGCTGTGGGCCCCACCTGGAACAGCATCGTCGGGCATCCCAATCAGCGCAAGATCGGCGACTACTACCACATGCGGTCGGATAACGCGCAGGCGCACTTGGCCTACGCCGCTACCTACAACAACGAACAGGACACGTACTACTTGCGGCTGGGGGACTGCAATGGAAACGGCGTTCATGATGGCGTCGACCTCCGGAACGGCACCAGCTTCGACAACAACAAGAACGGCATCATCGACGAGTGCGAGTTCTGCCAGAAGGACCTGGGTAACGGCTCGGGCCTCAAGCTCGTCGTCTGCGGCGATGATCTCAGCAAGGCGAATGCACGGGCCACGTTGCAAGTCTCGAAGGGCCAGGCCAACCGTCCAGCGATCCTGGTTCTGGCGCTTGGCCGGCTGGCCAACCCCATCCCGCTGCCGGGCGGAGGCAAGCTGGTACCGGACATCTTCAACTCGCCCTCCATCGTTGCCACGGGATTCGTCACCAACGCGCGCGGCGTGGTCGGCCTGCCAATCGGCAGCGGCACAGGCAGCGTGCTGAAGCTCTACGGTCAGGCGTTCATGCTCCGCGGTTTCAATCTAGCGACCTCCAACGCGACGGAGATCAGGCTCCGCGGCTAGAGTTCACAATCGGCGCGTGCTTGCAGCGGTGCGACGGCACCCACCAGATCGCGGCCCAACGTGGTAGCATCAGAGGCTGGCGGCATCCCCGCCAGTGTCTGATCTCCATCCACCTTGAGGTCTCCAATGAAGAACCCCTCCCTCATTCTCTCTACGATTCTTCTCGCCGGCGCATCGTTGTCGGCCCAACGAACCGTCGTCGTCCCCGCCGAGTTTGCCACGGCGGAGGGACCGAGCAGCGGTAGCAACTACTTCTATGGCGCTCCCTGGTACGTCACTAGTTCGACGGCGGCGGGCGCCAAACAGCTACGACTCCAGACCGTCGCCGACTTGAACTCCAAGATCGCCGGCGCCGTTCGTGGCGTGGCGTTTCGCCGCGACAGTTCGGCCAACGCCGGAATCCGCACAGCCCCGTTCTGGGTCGAGCTCGAGATCCGTTGCTCGACATGCCCCAACAAGTCGGCGACCCTGAGCACGAACTTTGCCAGCAACCAGGGGAAGGACATGAAGGTCGTCTTCAAGAAGAAGCGCGTCAATGTCGGCCCCATGCCGTACACCGGCAAGTTCCCGGAGCCGTTCGGTCTCAAGTTCGCGTTCGATAGCACATTCGTCTACATCGGCTCACGCGGCAGCCTGAACGTCGAGTTCCGCAGCTACGACAACAGCCTCTACAACTCCAAGACGAAGCGATACGACAACTTCTACGTCGACGCGTTCTATCACCGCCGCACGGGCAACTCGAACCTGTACGGAGCCTACCTCTCCGGCCCGTCGGAGCGGTGCTTCAGCGACAACCCATGGGAGCAGTATCCGATGCGTGCCTACGCGACACACTTCGTGATGCCCCAGGCGAACAAAGTTCGGAACTACTGGTACGGCTACTACCTCGAGCACAACCAGCCGGCGATCGTATTCGCGGGCACGCGCCTGTTTCCCGGCAATGCTGGGGT
>CAYSWE010000335.1:0-5760 GCA_964434515.1 uncultured Phycisphaerales bacterium
TTCTTTCGCTGCACTTCGGTGAGCACGCGTGCCGCAGCTCCGACGCTCTCGATGAACGACAACCTTCGCTCGAACTGTGCCGTGGCGATGGAGCGTACCTTGGCAGCGATCGCGCTCGCATCAGGTTGTCCGCTACTCGTCAAGACCCACAGTTCCTGCTCGGCCTGTTCGATCCTGCGATCGAAATCGTTCTGAGCGAGGTGCGACTTGCGTTGAATCATGGCCAGGCGTTTGCGCTGCTCGAGGGTCAAAGAGATGGCGCTGGCGTGATCGAGGAAGTGTGCAGTAGCGCCGATATGGTAGATGTGTGATGCGCCTGGAAAGCCAGGCAGGGCCGATTGGGGCGGAGAATCCGAACTCTCGCCGCGGCGAATCCGGCCCATCATCCGGACGCGTTGCGTTCGCTTCCTTCGTGCCATGTTCATGCCGTTCGGTATTCCCATCGCGCGCCGTTTCTGCATGCCTTGCATGCCCATACCCTTGGCCCGCTTTGTTGCGGTCTGGCCGCTGGTCAATCGCCCCACCGAGGGGCGTGAGCCTGGCAAGGACCCTTCCGGCGTGGATGTGCCCGTGTGTTCCCGGTGATTCTGTTCCAGCGCCGCTTTGAGGCGGGCAACCTGAGCCCGAAGGTCCGTCACCCTTTGTTGCAGCGTGTTCGACGTCTTGTCGGGCGACGCCGTGTGGTCTGCGTGTTGGTGCCGAGTCGACTCTTGTGGCGGCACAGCCGCGACTGCGGGTGCAGACAGAGCCGCCACCATGAGTAGACCGTTCACCAGGGGTTTGCGGATGTTTGAGTCCTGGACCATCTTTGCTCTCCTCGATCGTCGTCTAGTGATCCTCTAGATACCCTATACCGGGACAGGGTATCGAGAGTCGGGGCAGAGGCGAACGACTGAATCGCGGAACTGTCTCTTCCGCCTGGATGCGACGCGATGGCCGACCGGGCGTTGGCGGACGTTTGGTCGGGCGCGGGGCGGAGTTCGGCACGGGCGCTCTCCTCAGGCTCCATATTCCAGTCCGCCAGCCGCCGCCCGCGTGAGCGACATCGGGTATCATGCGCTCTCGGATGGCCTTGCCCGACACACCGAACGACGCCAGGACGCTGGAACTGCTCGCGCGCGTGCGCGACGGTGATGGCGAGGCGTGGGAACGGCTTTACCGGCTCTATCACGACGAGCTCCTGTTTTCGATTCGTCAGAAACTCGGTCCGCGCCTGCGGTCGGTGCTGCAGAGCGAAGATGTGCTGCAGAGCGTTGCGTTGGCGGCGTTCCGGGACTTGCCTCGCTTCGAACACCGCGGTGCAGGGAGCCTGCGGGCGTTTCTCCATACCCTGGTGCTCAACAAGATCCGTGATCGTGCCGACTATTTCGGAGCGCAGAAGCGATCGGCTCCGACGGTTCCGTGGACGGCGAGCGTGGACGAGGGGGCAGGAGCCGATCGAGAGCCTCACTATCATGACAGTGAGCGCTTCGAGCGCCTTGAGCGTTGTCTCGCGGCCCTGCCTGAGTCGATGCGGGAGGCCATCTTGCTGCGCCGTTTCGAGGGCCTGTCCAATGTCGAGGCGGCGCAGCAGCTCGGCAAGACCGAGCAGGCCACGCGCAAGCTCTACTCCCGCGCCGTGGCGCGACTTACCGTGCTGATGACGGCAGGTGAGGGCGAAGGCCAGTGACGAGCGAGCGCGTCGAGGAGCTGGTTGCAGAGTTCATCGAACTGCGTGAGCTGGGCGAAGCGATCGGGATCGAGGCGTTCCTCGCCAAGCATGCGGGCGTTGCCCAGCAGTTGAGAGTCGCGCTCGAAGCGTTCGAGCGCACCGATCGTGCGTTGCCGCGCGAGGATCTTCTTCCGGATCGTGTTGGCAAGTGGCGTGTGCTCGGCCCTCTCGCGCGTGGCGGTATGGGCACCGTCCTGCGGGTCGTTGAGGATGGCGGTCCCGGCGACGTCCGTGCCCTCAAACTCCTGGGCCACGGAGCGTTCGCGAATCCTCGAGCCCACGAGCGCTTGCGCCGGGAGGGTGTGGCGCTGACGCGCCTCGAGCACCCCGGGATGGTTCGGTGCCACGAGTTTGGTTTCTCAGGCGCGGTACCGTTCTTGGTCATGGACCTGGTTGCAGGTTCGAGTCTCGCGCAGCTCATCGAGGATGCGCGCGAGGCACGCCCGGCGGGCGACTGCCGATCGCCCGCTTGTGCGCGGCTCGCGTTCTGCTCACGACCGGATCACGCGTTCGCGCGCGTGGCCGAGGTCGTTGCCGATCTGACACGCACGGTAGCCGCATTGCATGGCGAGGGGTTGTTGCACCGGGACCTCAAACCGGCGAACGTTCTGTTCGACGCCGAACTTGGACGGCCGATCTTGATCGACTTTGGTCTCGTCGGAGGGGAGATGCTGGCGAGCTTGACGCGCACGGGCGACGTAGTCGGGACACCGGCCTACATGGCGCCCGAGCAAGCTCTTGGGCGGAGCGTCGGTGTGCCTGCGGATGTGTTCGGACTGGGGGCGATCCTGTTCGAACTCTTGACGCTGCAAAGACCACGCTCCGGCGGAGACTCGCTGAGTGTTCTCGACCGTGCCAAGACGCTGCGTGTGCCAAGGTGTCGTCGCATCGATCCCGACGTTCCACCGGCGCTCGAACGCATTTGCCAGCGTGCGTTGTCGTGGCATGCACGCTGGCGCTATGCGAGTGCTTTAGACATGGCGCGGGATCTGGAGGCTTTTGCGCAACGGCGGAACCCGCATGTTCGGGGTCCGTCGCTAGCGCAACGCGCGTTCGAGGGCTGGCAGTTTCATCGACCGTGGATCGTCGGTGCGGGGGTTGCTGGCTTGATCGGCCTTACCTGGCTCTTGGCCGGACGCGCCGGACTGGACCGCGCGACGACGCGCGCCGCGTTGGCGCCGGCTCTGGACGCGTTCGTCGATGGCGAGGATGCGGGCCTTCGGGATGCTGTTGCTCGCCTGGCGGAGGTGGCCCCCCAGGATCCGACGGCGGTCGTGCTCGAGACGCTTGCTCGGAAGACGCCGCGCCTTGCAGCGGGGGCGACCCCGTATCAGCGGTCGTTGTTTGCTGCGTGTCGGGCGCTCCGTGGTCGCGACTATAAGCGCGCGCTAGCCAGCTTGCGTGATGCTGCGAATGCTGATCCCGAACGCCCTGCCGTCGCGCTGTTGACGGGCTTCGCGGCGCGCGGATCCAAGGACCGGGGAGTCGCGCTTCGCGAGCTCAGCGCCGCGGTCCGCCTTCTGCCACGAAGCCGCGTGGCGGCGCGCGAACTGGCCTCGGCCTTCCGTAAGATTGGTCGCCTCGAGGATGCGGAACGCGTGCTGTCCCGTGTTTTCGCAGCAGCCGGGAGTGACTGGCGGTTGCTGGCCGCTCGAGCGCGTCTGCGAGAGGCACAGCGCCGGCCGGGAGAGGCGCTGGCGGACGTCGAAGCGGCGCTACCGTTAATCGACGGGCGACCGCCGCGGAGTCTACTCAACCTCAAAGGAGTCTTGCTCGACACGCTGGAGAGACCTGCGGAAGCCGATGCGGTGTTTGGCGAACTCCTCGACCTGTATCCGGACTATGCCCCGGCCTTGTACAATCGCGCCTTCGCCTTGGATGGCGAGTGCAAACTCGAGCGCGCTCGGCGTGCCTACGAGCGGGTCCTCGTTGCCGACAAGCACTACACGGATGCCTTGCTTTGCCTCGCATGGCTACGATCGGGGTCGAACCGTGAGACATGCAAGAAGTGCCAGGCAGCGTTCGCTCGGAATCCGGGTTTGTACGACGTGGACCAAGCCGAACGAGACTTTCTCAACGCAATTTCAGCAACTGAGGGCAGGTCGTCTACGGCGCTAGCCACCGCGGTGCAGATCGCGCGGCGGATCGATCGGCGCACGAAGCTCGCGAGCCTGCTCGAGAAGCTGCGCAGTCGGGAGGGAATCTCGGACAGCCGTCTTGGCCGGCTTACGCGTGCGCTGCGCAAGCTACGTGCCCGCTAGCGAGGTTCGATGGACCTGCACTCGGCAGCTGGCTGGTTGCTCGTCGTGGCGTATGTGAGCCTCGTCGTGGAGATGGTCTGGTTCGCGCTGCCCAGTGAGGCGTCCACGCTGCAGGTGTTCGCCGGGGATGTGGAGCCGAGCGCCGACCGTCTCGGCGTTGCGCAACGGCGCACGGCGATCGACAAGCTCGTACGCTATCTCGTTCCAACCATGATCGGCGTCGCCTTGTTCGTCTGGCCCTTGCTGGTAGTGCTCTGGCCCCGGCTATTCAGGGTTGCACGGCCGCTTGTCGAAGCGCCGCGCGTGGCGGCGGTATGGACGGGTCTTGCCATCATCCTTGCTGGCAGAATGCTGACGCTGGCCGGCGTCGTGCAGCTGCGGCGACGCCACCGCCGCGGCGACCATCAGCTTCAGTCGTGCGGCGTCTTCGGTCTTTCGCGAAACCCAATCCTCTTAGGCATGTTTCTGTTCTACATTGGCAACTGCGTGTGGCTCCCAGCCCCGATCCTCTGGGGCGGGTTCTTGCTCTATGCTTGGAACATGCACGCCCGCGTTCTGATGGAAGAGAGCTATCTCTTCGCTCGGCTGGGAGCCGACTACCGGTCCTACCAGGCGCGTGTTCCGAGATACGTCGGAATGCCGCGAGCGCGCGCGGAACAGCACGAAGAGAGCTAAGCCCCGAAAATAGGGATGGGAATGACTGACGAGCAGGGTGGTGTGACGCAATGGTTCGATACGACGTACCGTGACAAGGGGTTCGGCTATCTTCGACCGCTGGCCGCGTATCCGATCTTCCTGCAGCTGCTCGATGCCAAACCCGGTGAGCGACTCTTGGATGTTGCGTGTGGACCTGGACTGCTGCTGAAGGCGTCTCTCTTGCGTGGGGTCGAGCCTCATGGCGTCGACATCTCGGCGGTGGCGATTCAGATGGCACGGGAGTTTGTTCCGAGTGCCCAGGTGCAGGTTGCGAACGCCGAGGCGTTGCCGTTTGCCGAGGCGACCTTCGACTTGCTCACTTGCATCGGCGCACTCGAACGCATGCTCGATCGCCAGCAGGTCTTGCGGGAGATGTGCCGGGTCGTGCGGCCGGGCGGGCGGCTGTGCTTGATGCTGCGCAACGCCATGGCGCCAGGCTGGCGTATCTGGCGGCAATGGCTGGGCAAGCAGAACCACGCTGGGCACCAAGACGCCAAGGGGCTCGCCGAGTGGCGCGCATTGCTCGAGTCGGCAGGGTTCACCGTCGATCGGGTCTACATGGATCAGTGGCCGCGCCAGAAGCTTCGGCGACTCTTGCACGGCGGACGGGTTCACGACTTCAGCCAGCCAGAACCGATCGCCGAGCCGTGGCTGTCGATGAAGCGTGTCTACGAGTACATCTTCGTGCTCCGCAGATGAAGCGTGCCTCCCTCTATCTCCTGCCGCTGCTCGCGCTCTACGCTTGGCTTGTCTACGCGGACGGCTACCGCGCGCTCGGGCAATTCCCGGACGCGTTGCGTCGCGACGAGATCACGTACGTCACCTACGCGAGGTTGCTTCTCGAGGGTTCCTATGCGCCACCGGGGTCTCAGTTCCTGTGGGCCGGCCCGGGGTATCCGCTGTTGGTTGCGCCTTTGCTTTGGATCGGCGCGCCGCTGGTGGCCATCAAGATGGTCAACGCCGTTCTGCTTTATGGTGCTGCGCTGTTGCTGTTCGCGTCCTTGCGTCCATACGTGTCGCGTCGCTCGGCGCTTGGCGTGGCGTGGGCGTTCGGCTTGTACTGGCCGATGTTCGGTGAGATCGGTTTTCTCA
>CAYSWE010000336.1:0-5750 GCA_964434515.1 uncultured Phycisphaerales bacterium
CTGGTGAACGATGGCCGCGGACGGTTTACAGACGTGACCGGATCGCGACTCCCGAGGCAGACGGCCAGCACCCGGGCGCTCGCACTCGGCGACATCGACGGTGATGGCGACCTGGATCTTATCGCAGGCAACCTCGGACAGAATCGTCTCTACCTCAACGTGCGAGGCAGTTTCGTTGACGCAACAGCAAGCAGGTTGCCGCGTGCACTTCTGGCGACGTTCTCGGTTGCGCTTGGCGATCTCGACGGCGACGGTGATCTTGACCTTGTTACCGGCAACCTCGCATGGTCTGCCAACCGACGCGTCGGTGCTCAGAACCGACTCTACCTCAACAATGGCAAGGGGGTATTTCGCGATGTCTCCATACGACTTCCCAAGGCGAACGACGCCACCTCGGTTGTCGTGATCGGCGATGTCGATGGCGATGGTGATCGCGATTTGATCTTCGGCAACTCGCCCACGTGGAATGGCTCACGTTACGTCGGCGGCCAGAATCGACTCTACCTGAACGATGCTCGCGGCAACTTTCGCGACGCAACAGCGACCCACCTACCGGCGGTCCTCGGTGGGACGACGTTCCTCGCACTGGGTGATCTCGACGACGATGGTGACGTCGATCTCGTAGTGGGGAACGCAACGCCAAGTGGCAGCTTCGACAATGGGCTCTACTTGAACGACGGCACGGGCAAGTTTCGGGCTCCGCGTGTGCGGCGACTCCCGGCCGGACTTCGTCTCATGCGTCACGCCGCTGCCGGACTCGCCGACGTCGACGGCGACGGCGACCTGGACATCGTGGGGGCAGCCCCGCTCGGACGAAGCACGCTCTATCTGAATCGGCTCCGGCACGTGTATGCGCCGGGCAAGGCGCTGTATGGGGGGCGATACGACATCAACTATTACGCATCGACCGGCTTTGCAACGGCCGCGCAAGTCGTGCTTCCGTTCCTCCACCTCGTGCGTGCATCACCGCCGATCCGGATACCACCATTCGGCAACTGGCACCTAGCCCCGGTCGGTTTTGTGAGCCTGCCGCCCCGCGTCGTCCCGGCGCCGACCGGGATCCTGTCGGCGCAGATCGGACTGCCAAACATCCCATCGCTGGCGGGCAAGACTCTCTTCACGCAAGCGCTCGTGCTGCCCGGCGCGCAAGTCAAGAACTGGCGGCTCACGAACGCACATGCGGACGTGATCCGCTGATCCGCCGGAGGGCCGCCTATGGTCGGTTCATCGGCCAGCGCCGGCCTTCGCAAAACTCGCCAGCGCTGCGGCAATGGCTCTGAGCCGTGCGTCTTGCCCCTGCACGTTGTTGCGCTGCGCCAAGAACGCCGGATCGTTGTAGCGGATCTGGACGCGCCCGTGGCGCCCACGTCGAATCAGAAACTTCAGTGGCAGATCGAGCCCGATGAGCTGGCTGGCCTGCATCAGCGGCGTGCCGCCGCGCGGGTTGCCAAACACGATCAGGACCGGCCCACCCCGCCGGCGCGTGGCGAAGTCCAGGACGAGTGGAATCCGGAAGGCCGAGTTGCTCGCGATGGCCGCACGCAACTTGGCGACCGTATCCTTGAACGAGCGTTTGCTCGAAACCGTGACCATGCCGGTGATCGGCTTGCCGAGGCCTCGCGTCAGGTAGCCCAGGATTCCTCGTCGCCACCCCCGGCGCAACCCATGTCGATCGGCCAAGTAGCCCGGCGCGTCGAACGTCAGACGAATCTTGCCGTCGGCCGCCTTGTAGACGAGAAACTTGAGCGGCAGGTCAAGCGCAATCGTCGGGGACCAAGCAATGAGAATGCGCTCGAGAAAGCGCGGCGGCCGCGCGAGCAGCACGACCGTGGGACGTAGTTTGAGCCCAACGCTGCGCCCGATCGCGGCGTGGTCGAGCACCAGGGAGATCTTGAAGCCACGTCGCTCCAACGTGCGGCGTAGCGACGTAACTGCAGTCGGCACATCGGCAGCACGCAGCACCGTGCCACGTTGGCCAATCTGGGAGGATAAGGAACCCGCGGTGATCGCGGCGAGAGTCAGGGTCAGGACGAATCGATGCTTCATGAGTTCTCTTGGTGAATCAGAATCCGTAGACAAAAGGAGACGGGAATGGCCTCGTCCGAAGCCATGAGGAACCATTGTGAGATTCACTCGTGGCGCGCATACGACAGAGACGCCTGGTCGTCGCGCAAAACATCGGATCCAACGTCTTCGCAAAGGCGCATTGCCCCGAACCGTATGAAGAACAGAGCAACCCAGTCGACATCCAGCTCTCGGACGTCCAAGGTCTAGAATCCGAACCACATCGCGCCCGAACGCGCCGAAACCGCCGTGATCTGGTCCGGCACGACGGTTGCTCCGGGACGGCCATGCAGACTCACACGCGCGTTGATCCCCAAGTCGCGATCGTCGGACGACCCCGGTGCCTCACCGCTGCCGTCCTGCTCGCGAGTACCCTCGGCGCCCAGGCCAACTGGTCGACGCAAACACACTTGCCCGGCCTCGCCTCAGCGCGCGCGTCGGGACTCGCGGTCTGGCGCAACGAACTCGTTGTCGGCCTGGAAACGAACACGCGCCTACCCGGCGTGGCGCTACGCCATCTCGGTCGCTTCGATGGCGAACGCTGGCATGAAATCGGCGGCGGCGTCGACGGCCCCGTGCGCGCAGTGCTCGCGCACGGGGGTGACCTCTGGGTCGGCGGCGCGTTCCGGAACGCCGGTGGCGTACGAGCTTCGCGCATCGCTCGCTGGGACGGCAAGCGCTGGCACGCGGTCGGGGCGGGATTCGACAAGGGCGTACGCGCCTTGATCGTCTTCCGCGGTGCGGTGTGGGCCGCCGGAGAGTTCACCTTCTCGGGATCGACGCGGGTCGGAGCCATGGCGCGATGGGACGGTCGTCGGTGGCAGCCCGTCGGGCACGCGACCCATGCCCGGCTGCCATCGGTGCACGCGCTGGCAACCGACGGAACCAGCCTCTTCGCCGCAGGACTGTTCACCGCCGTGGGCGGTACCGCGGCCACCAACGTCGCAAGGTTCGACCGCGTCCGCTGGCACGCGCTCGGCGGCGGAACCAACGACGCGGTCTCTGCCCTAACCATGTTCGGTGGAAACGTCATCGCCGGTGGAATCTTCAAGCGCGCCGGAGGAGTCCGGGCCGAGGGTCTCGCCGCCTGGAACGGCCGACGGTGGATGGCGATGGGGCAGGGCGTGCAGAAGGCACCGTTCAGCAACGCTCAACCGGACGTCAGGTCGCTGACAGTCTTCGGAGGCAAGCTCTACGTCGCGGGCAACTTTGGACGCTCCGGGACAGCCGTGCTGCACTCGATTGGACTTTGGGACGGCACGGCGCTGCGCTCCATTGGCGGCGTCTCTCGAATCCGATTTCCGTTCATCGGCGCCACAGTGACCTGGAACCATCGGCTCTACTGCGCTGGCGATTTCCAAAGCGTCGGCCGCGCCCCCCTTGACCCGGGTTCCGACAAGGTAACGCACGCCATCGCGTCCTACGACGGCCGCCGCTGGCACCGATTCGCCGGCGGATGGGGTGTCGGTGGCGACCTCCACAACTTCACGCGGTATCGCGGCGAGTTGGTCGCTGGCGGCGCGTTCCGCTCCGCGGGCGGCAGTTGGCGCAACAACCTCGTGCGCTTCGATGGCAACGACTGGCGCGCATTCGGTGCGTTCGACGGTCCCGTCGACGACATGGTCGAGTTTGGTAAAGAGCTCTGGGTCGTGGGCAGCTTTCGGACAGTCAACAAGATCGTCGCCAAGGGTGTCGCGCGCTTTGACGGCCAACGCTGGCGAGGTGTCGGGCTCGGCCCGGCGCGCTGCATCGAGGTCTTCCGCGGCTCGGTCTATGTCGCTGGCATCGGCAACCCGCTGCGCTACACCGGCAGCGGCTGGGTCAGTGTCGGACAACGCGTGTTCGGTCAGTTCAACGACATGCAAACCTGGGGCAACCGCCTCTACATCGGCGGTACTCAGCTCATTGGGCCAAATCTCTACGCCTGGGACGGACGTAGCCTGGCACCGGTCGGCCGCGGGACGAACGGCGCTGTCGCCGCGCTCGGCGTGCACAATGGCAAGCTCATCGTCGGAGGACGCTTCACGGTGGCCGGTGGCGTCCGCACGCCACGCATTGCGCAGTGGGACGGAAGCAGGTTCTCGGGCTTCGGCTCTGGCATTCCCGGAACACGCAACGCCGTGGTGCTAGCCATCGCCAGCTTGAATGGCGAGCTGATCGTTGGCGGCAGCTTTGCAACCTCCGCCGGCGGCAATCTGTCGCGCTGGCAAGGAACCCGCTGGAGCGCGCTGCCCGGCGGTGCGCTACTAGGTGGCGTCCTCGCCCTGCAGGCCGATGACCGCCGCCGCGAGCTCCACGTCGGAGGTAAGTTTCTCTACGCCGCGGGTCGACCGTCGCCGAACTATGCGGTCTGGCAGCGTGCGCCGCGGTTTGTCGACCTTCGCTCCGCACTCGGGACACCACGCCGCACGCCGGCGCTGACCCTGCGCGGCAGCTTGCAGCCCCGTGCCACGCTGCACATCGGCATCTCGAGCGCGAACGAAGCGTCGCTTGCTCTGCTCGTGCTCGGCGCGCGCCGCGCGGACATCCGCCTGTTTGGTGGAGTGCTCGTCCCGGCGCCCAACCAGCTCGTCGCTTTGACGACGGATGCGATCGGGCGCGCAGCAGCCGACGTCATGGGCGTGCCACCGGGCCTGCGCCTGTGGATGCAGGCGTGGATCCTCGACTCCGCCGCACCGGCCGGGTTCTCGGCGACCAATGCGATCGAACTGCGTGCGCCGTAGTGGAAACCTATTCTCGCCCGAACCCAAAGTAAGCGATCCCCGCCACGGCAACGTCTTCCCCGTCGTATCCCCATGGCGCCACCATCAGCGCCGCGCCCGCGACCAAACCGAGCTCGAGTGAGCCCTCAAAGCCGAGCCGCACGAACGGCGACGACGTATTGCCAAGCACGTTATTCTCGCGCTGGGTGAGCCAACTGAAACCGAGCCCGACCTGGCCTTCGATCGCTCCGACGCCACGTCCAGCGACCGGGAAATCCCAGGTCAGGCTCGGCGTGAACTGCACAGAGTGATCCCCCGCGTGCAACTCCGGGCGGAGTGACACGGATCCAAGAGGCAAGCGGGCGCCAAGCGCGACGGCGAGATTGTCGGAGTCGCCGGAGGGGTGGTTCGGATTGTTGCGTCCCGCCATGCCTGCGCCGAGATAGACAAAGGCGGACCGCTCGGTCGCGCGCTCACGAGTCGACGTCGCACAAGCGCAGGCGAAGGCGAGCGCGACCAACGCAACGGAGTCTCTCGCGGATGAAGTGCTCGGCCGCTGCATCGCGGACCGGCTACGCGAGGCTCACGCCGGGTGTCTGGCTCTCGTCCAGCGCTTCGAGCAAGTTCTTCATCAGGCGGCGTTCGAGCCGGCGCAGGCCGCGCGGACTGTCGTCCGTCAGCGGGACGCTGCCGCCCCCCACCGTGCCGTGCCCACCGAACGACCCCTCGCCCTTGAGGACCTCGCGCAAGAGCGACCAGGCATCACGACCGTAGGAACGAGCGCGCACCGAAATGTAGTAGGTGCCCTCATAGAGCCCACCGGTCACGACCCACTCGGCGCCTTGGAGCCGCAACAACAGATCGGCCAACTCGGCAACGATCTCCGGGTTCTCGGTGTGGCCCAAACTACACACCACGAACTTCCCGTGAATGCGGGTGGCGTTGAGCGCCGTGCGGAATGCCCGGAAGAAGTCCTTGGGCAGG
>CAYSWE010000337.1:0-5745 GCA_964434515.1 uncultured Phycisphaerales bacterium
CTGCCGCGGTCGAGCGGCGTTTCGGGAAGCACCCGCAACCGAAACTCGGCAAGCAGGCGGCCCACAAGTAAGGACGGCACTTCCGTGCGGATACGCTGGCGCCGCGAACCAACGAGAACGACAATTCCATGAAGGTCCAGCGCTCCCGCTTGCGGGTTGTGGGCGAACCCGGTGCAAGCGCACCGATCCCCAACTTCCCTCAACAGGACAGAAACATGTTCCGGACCACTCTCGCAAGCACCACCCTCGTAGCGCTCGGCGTCGCAGCCCCGGCTGCCCGCGCCCAGTTGCCCGATCTCGTCATCACTGCGGCGACGACCACCGCCACTTCGCTCACGCCGGGCGACAAGGCGAAGTTCCGAATCAGCTTCGCCAATCGCGGAAGCAAGGATTCGCCGGCGTGCAGGATTTCGCTCTCCGAGTCCACGACCGGTCGACTACGCGACGCGAGATTCTGGGGAGACGCGGCGGTTCCCGCGGTGCCCAGGGGGAAGTCCGGCAGCCTCGACCTCCTGACCACCATCCCCCGGACCGTGCCGGTGGGAACTTGCCACCTCCTGCTATTCATCGACAGCACGCGCATCGTCAGCGAGTCCAAGGAGAACAACAACACCTGGAGCCTCAGCAAGACTTGCCGCGGTGGCATGGATCTCGCCGTGCTCTCGTTGACCAGCAACAAAACGCTCATCAAGCCGGGCGCGAAGGTCGCGCTAACGACACAGATCGGCAACACCGGTGGGGTCACCATTCGGCTATTCGACTTCGCGAACTACCTCTCGACGGACTCGGTAATCACTACGCTTGACACGCTGCTCCACAGTGAACACCGAAAGGCTCTCCTAGCTCGATTCCGATCTCGAAAGTTCACGCGGAATGTGACGATCCCAACCAACGCCGGCCATGGCCGCTGCTACTTCGGCGCGTTCGTCGACCAGAAACAGGCCTACAAGGAACTCGACGAGACCAACAACACAAAGGCCCTTGCCGTCACGTGTCGGAGCGCGGGACCGGACTTGACAGCGCAGCGGCTGACTCCATCCACAACGAGCTGGGCGGCCAAGATGCTCGTGCGCGTCCAGGTCGAGGTCGGAAACATCGGAACCGTGGCCGCCCCAGCTTCGGCCAACGGGATCTACATGTCCACGGACAGTGTCTTCAGCAAAGAGGATACGCTGCTCCAAACGGTCCGATTCGGCGTGCTCCAACCAAAGACGGCCGGCCGCACCGTCCTCAACCTCCGCATCCCCGCGACAGTCGCGAACGGCGCGTGCTACCTAGGGTTGGTCGCGGACCACAAGGACTCCATCGCAGAAACGAACGAGAACAACAACACGAAGTTCGTCCGCGGGGTTTGCATCGGCATGCCCGACTTGGTGATCACGGCGCTCCGCAGCCCCAGCTCGTCGCTGCGCGCGGGCACGGCCTACGTCCTCTCGACAACCATAAAGAACCAGGGTCACGCTGCGGCCCGCCTCCTTGACGGCGGTGTTTTTCTCTCGAGCGACTCCTCGATCTCCACCACCGATACCGAACTCGGCGGGTTCGCCTCCGGTAGTCTCGGCGCCGGTCGCTCCGTCCAGCGAAGCGTGAGAATCGTTGTCCCCTACTACGCGCGGGCCGGCACACAGTATCTCGGCGCCATTGTGGATGTCTCTGGACGCGTCCCCGAACTCGTCGAGACCAACAACACGAAAGCGCTTCGCATCGCGATGACCGCATATGCCGGCCCACGCAGGGTCATCGAGTGGGAACCATTTCTACGTGCTCTACTGGTCGAAGAGCCCCCGATCCGGAAGTAGTGATGCGCTGACGAGCTTCGGGCTTGGGCTGCTCAACTCGCCGGTGTTCCCAGGATGGTTCGGTGTGATCGACGCCGCGGGCCATGCCCGGGCGGCATTCCACCTACCGCCCATCGCCGGCGGAATCGTGAGTCTCAGCGTGCATACTCATCAGCTGTACCTCACGCGAGACTTCCGCCTCGCCGGAACGGGCAGCGCGTTCCTGACGAGCAGAATCCGTCGGTAGAAAACGCGGCGCCCGGTAATAAGGTGTCGCAGTTGTTTTTTCTATCAAAACCGAACTGCAGGGCGCCACAGGATGAAACCGACCGATCCAGAATCCTTCACCGGGAGAGCCTCCGTTTACCAACGACATCGCGCGAGCTATCCCGAATCGGCTGCAAGAGAGATCCTCAGGGGATTCCAACCACCGATCCGGGTCGCGGATGTCGGTTGCGGCACGGGCATCGCGAGTCGGCTCCTGGCCACCCAGGGGGCGTCCGTAATCGGGATCGAACCCAACGCGGACATGATCGATCAAGCCCGCCGAGCCAGCGAAGCGCCCGACATCGACGTTCGCTACAGCGCTGGTAGCGGCGAAGCGACCGGACTGGAAGATGGCTCGGTCAACATCGTCGTGTGTGCGCAGTCCTTCCAGTGGTTTGCGCCCGAGCAGGCGTTGCACGAGTTCCATCGAGTCCTGAAACCCGGAGGCCGGCTCGTATTGATGTGGAACGACAAGTCCGATACCGACCCATTCACGGTAGCTTTCTCGAAGATCCTCAAGCAGGCACAGGCAGAAGCAAAGCGCACAGGCCTGTGGCAAAAACGCAACGACTCGAGGGACCCCACAACGCATGGCTACTTCGAGAACGTCCGTCAGTGGAGTTGTCCCAATCCACAAAAGCTGACTCTCGACGGCGTCCTAGGCCGCGCTCGCAGCGCATCGTTCTTCCCCACGGACGAAGACTCACGCAACGCGATCGAACGCCAGCTGCAGGCCCTGTTCGAAGAACACGCAAGCGAACAGCATGTCGAACTCTGCCACGACACCGTGCTAACGATCGCCGACAGGAAATAAGGTGTCGTAGTCATTTTTTCGGCCCAAATCACCAGGCCAGTTCTTCGCCTCCGGGCAGCTGAACACGACCGTGCGGCTCGGGAACCTTGCAGAGCACGAGCGGCGCCGCGCGCGCTGATGGAGCGATGGCCAGCGGACGCTCCGAGCCGTCCGGTCGAACGAGTCGGACTCGCGCGAGCGCATCG
Organism: uncultured Phycisphaerales bacterium; assembly: GCA_964434515.1. Taxonomy (GTDB): domain Bacteria; phylum Planctomycetota; class UBA1135; order UBA1135; genus CAYSWE01. Next base: position 3,045 of record CAYSWE010000337.1, read on the forward strand.
CCGTCGTGCGTCGCGAGCAGCAGAGTCGCGCCGCGCTCGTCGGCCGCAACCAGGCGCGGCTCGGCGGCACCGGTAGCGAGTTCTGCTCCGTCGAATCCGTAGAGCATCTGGCAATCGGTTCCTGGATGGTGTCCACCCACGCCTGAGAGATCAAACGCAACGAGCGGCGTGAGTTCCGCAGCGCCGCGCGCGCCAAGAAACCGCCCACTGGCATGGGGAGCGAGTGGATCGGGATCCGTATCGGCGATCTGGCGCGGGCTGTCGAGCACGAAACGGCACTCCTGGTCGCGTAACCATTCGAGTAGGCGACGCCGGCGCAACGCCGGGATCGCCGCGCCATCGGCGGCGCCGTCGAGGTTGAACACGCGACCTCGATGCCACCAGGCGAGGATGCCAGAGTTGAACCCCGCAACCGGCTCATCGCCCACGAACTCACCGACGCGCCGCGCGGCGAACGTCATCTCGGCCTGCCATGGGAAGCGCTCTCTGGGAAGCCCTCGGTCGCCGAGCGCCAGGACCAGCAGCAAGCCCCACACAGCCGATTCCCTGCGAAACAGCGATCGAAACAGGATGGGAAACCGCGAATCCAGCCAGGCTCCCACTCCGATGAGCAGCGTGGTGATACCCGCCAGCGCGATGGGTACGAAGTAGTAGTCGCGCGGATACCAGCGAAGCGGCAGGTGCACGAGGAGCAGCATCAGGACGCCCAACCAGAAGCCAGTTGCCGCTCGCCCAAACGGCGTGGCGGCCACCCGTTGAACGACCCCCACCGTCGGCCCCAGCAGCAAGGCCGCAAGGAACACTGGCATCACGCCGCGGGCGCCGAGCACGGCGGCCGCGAGGACGACGATGAGCGGCAGACTGCGCTTATACACGGCCAATGGGGCCAACAACCACCATGCGCCAGCCACAGCGAAGCCGAAGCCCGCGACCCGGAACGGCGTACCGAGCAGCATGGGACGCACGTACCACCAGTAACGCCGCAGCGTTTCGGCGAACGAAGCGTGCGTCGCCGCAAAGGAATCATGGAAGAGCCACGGGATCGCGGTCGCGCTCGGCGGCAGCCAGCCGCCGAACAACAGCTTCTGCAGGACGAGGTACAGGCCGAAAGAAGCAAGCAACGCAAACTCCACGAGACCCACACGCCGCGGAACCAGGTGGAACAAGCGCGCCCCGACCGCGGCCAGCGCGAGCCCCGCCGGGAAGACCAACAGGTCGGTGCGGACCCACGGCAACAGGAGTGTCCAGATGACCAGTCCCCGCGCGCTCGTCGGCAGGTCCGTCTCCCAGGCCAGCGCACGTCGCGCCCAGACGAACAACGCGAACATCGCCAGCGCCGTCTCCTGACCGTTGTAGGCCTCGGCGATCAGGCTCGGCCGGCTCAGGTAGAAGATGGCGAGCGCCACGGCTCCCGCGCGGGAGACGAACCAATCGACCAAGCGAAAGACCAAGAGCGCCGAGAGGACGTGCAGCAAGAGTCCGACAATCGCTGCGACACTCGGCAGGTGGCCGGCGCCCAGGATCCAGGCGGGCCCAGCCAAGAGCACCGGCCAAAGCACCTGCACGCCCGCGGCCGCGTGCACACCGTCCACCGTGAAGCCCTGCCCCCGGGCAAGGTTGCGCGCGACAGCGAACTGATAGAAAGCGTCGTCGCGCAGGACGTGTGTCTCGAGGCCGCCCCCGAACCACGGGAGCGACGCCCAGACGACAAAAGCGCCGAGCAGCAGATAGGCTGCCCAGCGCCCGAAGCCGTCCGGAAGAATCGGCTCGGGGCCGAAGCCTTCGCCGCGCGCCGTAGTGGTGTAATTCAGCAATCCTCGACCTTATCCGCGGCCCTCGAACGCCGCTGGCGGCGCCGGGCTCCCTCGCCGGGCTCCCTCGCCGGGCAGTCGACGCCGCGACGGCAGGGATGTCAAGCGCTCATCGGTTGGCCGGCAACATCTGCGGCGGAACCGTGTTCGCCCACTTGTCCCAGAAGTTCGCGTTGTCCGGACGCACCTTCCCGAGAACATCGTCACCGATCGCCAACGCGTTCTTGCGCGTTTCGGCATCCTTGCTTCGTGCTGCCATCAGATACATCGCGCTGATGAAGAACGCCTGGGTCCCGCCACCACCGATGTGGGCCGTGATCGCCGGGTCCTTGTCGAAGAAATCCGCCAAGACATACTGGTTGTCGTAGCGCTTACCCTTGTAGGTCGTGCGCAGGATGGCCGGAATGTAGTAGCGCATGTTCCACTTGTGGAACTTCTTGCTCACAGGATCGGTCCAGTTGCGCACCCACGAGTAGTTCGCCGTAAAGACAGCGTCCTTGGCGATATCCATCGCCTCTTTGCTGCCGAAAAATCGGTTCGCCCCCAGATAGCCGTAGATCACGGCTGCATGCTGCCAGGCCATGAAATAACCCGTGTCGTTTGGATACTTCGTCGTCGGGTAGTTCCACTGCCAGCTAATACAGCGAGACGGGTGGTCCTTCCTGCGGCCAGGCTCGATGATGTCGCGGATGCGGCGCAGCGCGTGCTCCTTGTAGCTCTCGTCGCCGGTCGCGAGATAAGCCTGCACGTAGAGTTGCATGCACCAGCCCTCGGTTCGCCCGGAGAGCACCATCGCCGAGTAATACTTGGTATGCCGTAGAACACCCTTCGCGTATTGCCCAAGCATCCGGATCTCGTCCAACGCCCAGTGACTTCCCGTCTGGGTGTAG
>CAYSWE010000338.1:0-5699 GCA_964434515.1 uncultured Phycisphaerales bacterium
GCAAAGACGGCAGCGAACTTATCGCCTGGCGTGCGTGGCGTGGCGCTCTGCGACCACGTGGCAGCGGCCATGGTGGCACCGGCGAGGAGCGAGAGGGCGAAGCAGAACACGGGTCGCGGCATTGGCTGTGATCGAAGCAAGCGGAAGGGACCCGGTCATCCTAGTGGTATGAATCAGAAATCCTCGACCTAATCCGCGGCCCTCGGACGCCCCTGGCGGTGCCCGATGACTCCCGGATCAGAGCGAATGCCTCTGGTCTTCCGCGAACGAATAAAACTCTTGCTCGCCGAGTACGATGTGGTCGAGTAACGCGATTCCCATGAGTTCTCCGGCTGCAGTGAGACGCGCCGTGACCGCGCGATCTTCGGGCGAAGGTGAGGGATCGCCGCTTGGGTGGTTGTGGGCGACGACGACGGCAGCCGCAGCGGCCCGGACGGCCGGGCGAAACACCTCGCGCGGATGCACGATGCTCGACTGGAGGCTGCCGACGCTGACGACTCGGTGGCCGAGCACGCGGTGGCGCGTGTCGAGCAGAAGCTCGTGGAACTCCTCGCGGTTGCGGTCGCCGATGAGACCGTGGAAGTGGAGTGCCGCGTCGCGCGAGGCGCCGACCAGCGCCCCGGCCCCGAGCGTCTGCCTGGCCACGCGGCGTCCCAGCTCAAAGGCCGCGGCGAGCCGCGCCGCCAGCGCCGGCCCTACCCCCGGGCGCTTCTGGAGCTCGGATGGCTCTCGTTCGGCGAGTGCTGCGATGCCGCCGGCGTCGGCCACGAGTCGATCTGCGACCGTGATCACCGAAGCTCCGGCATGACCGCTACCAAGAACAAGCGCGACGAGGTCCACGTCGGTCAGTCGACCGGGCCCGTCGCCACGCAGGCGTTCGCGAATCGTGAGATCAGTCATAGAGACTGAATCGCGCGATCAGGCAAGACGTGTCGGTCGGAACCAGTTTTCTGGGCCGAAGAAATGACTCCGACACGCTATTTCGGGGCGAAGAAATGACTCTGACACGTTATTTCGGGGCTACGAGGCCGTGGCGGGCTGCGGCTTGCTCGAGCAGGGCGTGGAGCCCCTTGCCGTAGACTTCGCGCAGTGCGCTTTCTTCGTCGGGGGCGTGGCGCGTCGCATCGAGGAAGCGGAGGATCTTGGGCTGGCCATAGACTTCGCGCAGGTGCACAAAGAGCACGAGGCTCTGGCGGTACAGAAGGCGCGCGAGTCGGACGTCCTGGACGCCGACGAATGGCTGGCGCAGGGCCTTGCCTGGCAGCATCGGTAACGAGCGGAAGGCGTCGCGCGCTTCGTCTACGCGCTCGCCCTCGAACCACTGGGCGAAGCCCTCGTGGAACCACGGCGTCAGGGCGTTGCTGGCTTGGTGGAGGAAGGCATGGGACAGTTCGTGTCGGATCGTGCGCTGGACGCGGTTTCGTTGGGTCACCCATGAGTCGAGCGGGACCCGTACCTTGCCGTCATAGAACGCCTTGACCCAGTCGGCGGTCCCCTTCAGCTTGGAGAACTCGGTCTTCGTATAGAGCAGCACGACGATTCGCCGCTTGGGTTTGCCGCCCAGGACGTCGCTGAGTTCCGCATGCAGACGTTCGAGGAAGGTCAGGACGTCGCCGACGTGGCGCTCGAGCCCGCGACGTTGTCCGTGGTAGCGGACGACGAAGTGCCTGCTGGATTGCTGCGCGAAGCCGCCTTCGATTTGCCCGTCCTTCCTAGCCTTGCGCAGAAGCGTGGCCACGACTCGGTCGTTCGGTCGCACGGTCACCGCCCGTTCGAGCAGGCTGACCGCGCTGCGGTATCGATGCGCGTCGTAGCGCATCTTGCCGAGCGCGAGCAACGCTTCGAAGTTGGTTGCGTCGAGCGTGAGGACCCGCTGGAGCGCAGTTGCGGCGACCTTCGGTTCGTCCAATTCGGTCGACATCTGCGCATACCCAAGCCATGCACCGACGAGCTTGTCGTTCCAGCGAGTCGCATCACGGAACGCGTCGCGAGCTCGCGCGGGCAAATGGGCCTCCATATGTTGGACACCCAGTCGCAGGCATGCCCTCGAGAGCTTGTCGACCAGATCTGCGCGTTTGGGCGCGAGGCGCAACGCGTAGCGCAGGAGCTCGACACGTTTTCCGTGCTGGCCGTTCCGGCCGGCCGCCGTGGCACGCGCCACGATAAGGTCGACTCGGTTGTCTTGTCCGACTGCCGTCGGAGCGAGGAGGCCAGCCACGCTGACCGCGAATAGGAGACGAACACTGCGCATGTTGTGTTATCGGCCAGGGTGGCCTCAAGCTCGTGCTGTCGTGGCGACGAAGCGAGGGTGAGCCCCATTGCGGGTCGCCTAGGAGACCGACGACGCGTGCCGACCACTCGCATTCTTGCCGTGGATGATGATCCCGCCAACCTCGAGGTGATCCGTGAGATCTTCGAGGCGGGACACGAGGTCTTCTTGGCCTCGAGTGCCGATGGGATCGTTGATCTGGTGGCGTCGCATCGCCCGGACCTGGTCTTGATGGACATCGGTATGCCGGGACTCGACGGCTACGAGGCGTGTCGCCGGTTGCGCGACGACGTCCGTACGCGCCACGTGAAGATCATCCTCGTCTCCGCACGATCCATGACGTCGGATCGGCTCAAGGGGTATCGGGTTGGAGCGGACGATTACCTCGTCAAGCCCTTCGACAAGGACGAGCTCACTGCCAAGGTCCACGTGTTCTTGCGCCTCAAGTCGGTCGACGAACTGGATAGCCTCAAGAGTGTGCTGCTTGAGCTCGTGGCCCACCAGATTCGGACCCCCATGGCCGAGATCGTTCCGGCGGCGGAGCGGCTGCGCGAGGCTTCCGAACTCGCCGAAGTGGATCGTGTGCGGCTCGGTCGGCGGATTCATGAGGGAGGGCAACGCTTGCTCGAACTGACCAACACCGGGCTCGTCCTGTGTGAGTTCCTCTCGGGGACGGTCGAACTTGTATGCGAACCCTTGGTGGTGGCTGCCACCGTCCGGCGCGTGGTGGGGGAACTGGCCGCCGATCGCCCGGAACTTCGCCTCTCCCCCGGCCGAGGGGCGGATCCGGGGTTCCGCGTCGTTGCGGATCGACGCTACCTGTCGCATGGATTGCGCATGCTCGTGGAGCAAACCTCGGCGCTCGCGGGCGCTGGGGCAATCGTGTCGGTTGGGCTGGTCGAGCGGACCGACTGCGTCGAAGTGGCGTGCTGTGCGCACGGGGATGCGATCCCAGCCCACGCCAGGGCGCGCGCCTGCCGGGCTCTTGCGTCGGGCCGCGCCGAGCTGCCGTCGTCCGAGGCCGACGTCGTGCTCGCGGCAATCCGGGAAATCTTCGAGGCACAAGGCGCTCGCGTCGTCTTGCACGACGGCCCGGAGTCGGAACTCGAACTCGCGGTCGAGTTGCCGCGAGCCCCGGTGCGGTCGGAGCTGCGCTTCTAAAGCATCTGCGCTTCTAAAGGAGCTGCGCGGGCTACCTCGCTGGCCAGGCGTTGCGCGAGCCAAGCGTTGGGTCCGTTGGCTGCTTGGGACCGGACTCGAGGACCTGCAAGTAGTAGGTCAGCTTGGTCGGCGGCGAGGGCAGGGCGATCTGGGTGATGCCATGACGATCGGCCAGGCCGACACCCAAGAGAATCACGCCGAAACCGCGTGCAGGATCGAGCCAGAAGTTTCCGCGGACTCCGGGGAGCCGCACCCCGCGGTTGAGCCGCTGCGACGACAGGAAGAACGCCACCGCCGCCCCTGGGCGCCCGTGGCTGCGCAACACCGTGGGCAGCGGGCGCCCGGTGAATGGGCTGTAGCTGCGCGCAATGGTGGTCGCCGGTAGCTCGATGGGGACAATCATCACGTCGTCGATGAATGTGTAGGCGCTGCCGAGTTCGTCCGTCTGCGTTGCGAGTTTGAGGAGATACTTGCCGGAAGCGAGGCGCAGCGGCGGGCTTTGCAACATGTGGTACGTCGTTCCGTGGCCTCTCACCGTCGAGAAGGGGGCCTGCATCACGCGACCACGCCACTGCAGCACGTTCTTGTCGCTATGGATCAGCGCGTCCACCGCAACACCGTCGCGCACGTAAAAACACATCTGGGCGCTGAACCGCAAGGGCTTCTTATCCAGGCTCTTGGGTACGAAGAACGTCTGCTGGATCACCTTCGGTCGAAAGAAGGCTTGTCCGGACGTCTTGAGTGCCCAGTTGTCGGCAAAACCGCAGCCGACTCGTCTCTCGAGCGTGAAGTCCTTGCCCTGATCCTGCCATGGACCGAGGCGGCCCGACTCGAAACCACCGTTGGTTACGAGTGTCTGGCAGGGGAGCGCAAGAGGAACGAAGAGAAGAAGGGCCGCTGCTCCGAGGACGGTGTTCATGGGGCAAGCTCCGTGGTCTACTCCCAGCATAGGAGGATCGCGTCGCGAATCCAGCGGCGACGGCCTTGCGAGCGTAGCATTTCAGCGGACGTAGAGCACGTCGAGACCTTGACTCGCATAGAGCGCCAGCCGCGGACGGCGCGCGTCGATCGCAATGTGCTGGGCATGGAACGAGAGCGACGGAACGAGTGGGAGTCGGAGCGTGATCGTGCCGCTGCCGATGGCGTCGAAGCGGCCGGCACGGAACAAGAGGGCGGGGTCGGTGAGCAGCGTGCAGTTGGAGAACGGCAGGCGCAGATTCGTGCGCATGGTTCCGAGCACGAGCCAGTATGGATCACCCGGCTTGCCGCGGGCCGTGAATCGGAGCGAGCTGCTGCTCGGGAAGGCTGCTGCGAGCGTCCCGGCGCACGGTGTCCCGTAGGGGCGGATACTGCCTCCCCGTCGCACACCGAAGTAGTCGGCGATCGCCAAGCCCATCTCCATGCCAACCTGTCGCCAATCGCGGGCCCCGTTCCAATGAACGCGGTCCGGTCCGCGGCCATACGTTCCCTCGAAGGTGATGGCCATGATCTCCGCCAGCCGATTCGGCGGCCCGGTCCATCGCGGATCGATGCTCCAACGATCGTGCATCATGGATTCCACGAACGGGCGCCGCGGTGCGCCCAGCGTGCTGCTTGCCGTTCTTCCCAGGCGGACGTAGCGGCTGCTCGCCTGAAACGCCCGGATCCAGCGCCCTTCCTTGGCGTTAACGCTTGGGATTACGCCACGCCGGCTCGTGCGTAGATTGAAGCTCCGATTGGCGACGTGTTGAAAGTGGAACGGCCAGCTCACATTGTGCGTGCTGTGTAGGTTGAGCAGGAGTTCGATCGGGTTGCTGCCCGGCCGGCTGGCCGTTCCCATGAAGGTCTCGATCTGCGTGCGCAGCGCCACGATCTCACGTTCGGTGGATGCATACGGCGCCGCCCACTGGGTTTCGAGGTTGACGCTGCGCGCGTTGGTCCGGTAGTTCCCGAGGAAGACTCCGTCCGGGTTGGCCATGGGCACGATGTCGAAGATGAGGCTGCGCAGCGCCAACTCGGCGGCGGGCTTGCCGGACAGCAGCCACGCCACCAATCCTTCGACGACGAAGTAGCTCGTGGTCTCGGCCGGGTGGATCCCGGCGTGGATCCAGACGCGCTTCTTGCCCGTGTCGGCGATCGATTGGTTGGTGATTTCCAGCATCGGGATGGTGCGGCCACCCAGAGTCGTGCCAAGACTCCGGACGCTGCGCAGATGCGGATGTCGCGGCAGTCCACGCAGCCAGCGATCCCGGCCGCTGACGGTGTAAGGGAGATACTTGGCTATGCGGAT
>CAYSWE010000339.1:0-5662 GCA_964434515.1 uncultured Phycisphaerales bacterium
CGTGATGGCCTCATCGAACTGCATGAGCGTCTTGCTCATCGGCAGCTTGCGGAGCAGCGCGTCGAGGTGTACCGCGGCGCGGACTCGACGCGATAGGAACACCGACGCACCCAGGGCGAGTGCCAGCAGGCCGCCCCACACGGGGATCGTGACGTACCAAAGCAGGTCGCGGTCACCGAGATAGAAGAGGGACACCGTGGCCGCCAGGAGCGCCAGGGCAATGAGTCCCATGGCCCGGTCGACCAGCACGGTCATGACCGGTCGTAGCTTGCGTCCGGTGGCGCGCGACACAAACACGGCTTTGACCACGTCGCCCCCGGTGAGCCCGGGGATCACGTTGCTGAAGAACACGCCGATCCAAGTGAAGCGAAAGGCGCGGCCGACGCTCACGTTGAGGTCGTTGACGCGGAGCAGCCACCACCAGCGCACCGACGAAAACGACACCGCCAGGAAGTAGAAGATCGCCCCGAAGAGAAAGGTCGGGATGTCCATGTCCCGTAGGTTCGAGAGCAAGCCCTTGCGTTGGTTGCCGGCCGTGTCGACCCAATCGTGCAACGGAACCTGGGTCAGGACGTACCAGATGAGGCCGGCCGCGAAGGCGAGCTTCAGCACATTGATGAGGAGTTTGCGCGACAAGGTTCCGCGGTCAGCGTTTCTGGGTCAGGGGCGAGGAGAATACCGAAGACTATCGCGCTGGCTGGCCGGCGGACACAAAGCTTCGCCACCATTCGCGAATCCACGTTGGGTGCGGCTCTACCGGACGCCGCAAGTGGAAGGCAAGTGCCTCGCCAGCCAGCAGGCGTAGGGCGGGCTTCGGATCCTGGAGAGCGGCCTCGACGAGCGTGCGGTACGGGCTCGGGCCATTGTCGAACTGCTCGCTGGCCTTGGCCGTGTCCACGGCCCAGCAAAGCCGCAACACTTGGCGGCGCACGTCGGCGTCCAGGTCGAACGGAACTGCCGGAACGAGCGCCGGCGGTACGCTCGCCTTGGTGCGCGCCTCGAGGGCAAACAGCAGCCACGGCAGGATGCGGTCGCGGCCATGGTTCCAGAGTTCGGCGATGGCAGCCTGACGCACGCGCGGCTCTGGATCGCGAATCCCGGTCGCCAGCCCGCGTGCGATCGCGCTGTGCAGCGCGGCGATCGTGGCACGAGCTGTGAAACGCAGGACTTCGGCGTCGGGCTCCCAGTCCAGCGCTTCCCGCATCAGGCGCAAGCGGATGCGCTCCTGCTCGAGCCCCGCGGCATCGAGCCGGCTGAGGTCGCGCAGCGCGGTCGCATAGCGGTCGCGGCCATTGCGTGAGCGGTCCGACTTGGGCAAGCCCGGCCAGGTGGACGCGAGTGCCCCGGAGAGCTCTTTGGCGCGCTCGCGAAACTTCGTGGCTGCGCTGGGAGTCGGGGTTGCGAATCCCACGCCCTTTCCGTCGGTGACGATGTCATCGAAGACCCTGGTGAGGCGAGCGAGCTCGCGGATGGCGACCGCGCGATTGAGCGGCGTCGGGTCCTTCTCGATCACCAGCAAGAGGCGCCATGTGACCGCGGTGATGCGCGCCAGGTTGCGTCCGGCAACGCTCGCCATGCTGCGGATCCGCGTCCGGACGAAGTCCGGCGGATTGTCCACAGGAACTGGGGTCTGCCGCGTGGCAAAGAGCGCGTTCAGGAGACTCCCCGCCCCCACCCACTCGAGTGGCCGCAGCAGCGCCGGATAGCGGTCCGCGAACTCGCGATACTCAAGCTTCGCTGGCTCCTTCTGTGTTTGGCGGTCGTAGCCGGCGATCGAGTCGAACTCGCGTAGCACGATCGGGTAGCTAGCACAGCCAGCGAACCCAAAGGCGGCCAAGACGAGAAGGCGAGCGACACACATGGCCGGGGAGCCTAGATAGCCGCCGCCGGCTTTTCCAGCCTTGATCCCCGGCCGTGAATGGTCGAAAGTATCCATCCAACCGCACCACGGGGGCGAAACGGTATCGACCGGATGCTGTCGCGGTAGGTCTGGCGTGCCGAGGTTCCAGGTGGCCTCGAAAAACCCTGGAAAACACTTACGTGCCAACCAGCACGACTTCTCCCTGGCCGCTTAACAGCTAGCCAAGGACGGATGCGGCGTCTCGCTCGTGGGCGCCGTAGCCCGTTACACAGCGAGCTGGTCCCCCGGAGCGTCCGGCGTCCGGGGGACGAGAAAACAGTCGGGCTGGCCGCGCGCCGACCCTGTCTCTGGGGGCTCCGCGGGGCGAGACCCAAATCAGAGACTACGCACGTAGATGGGCCTACCCGGGTATCTCGGGACGGGGGTTCGAGTCCCCCCGCCTCCACCATTTCTCCAAGAAATGGCAGAGGCCAGCAAAATCGTGTCAGAGTCGTTTCTTCTATCAAAACGCGTGGTCGACGGACTGCCCTCGCTAGGATCGGGCGATGCGCTGGCCTGGGGATGTTCGTTGGAAGTTGGCCGAGGTGCTTTGCCCGCGGCCGGCCGAGGGGGAGGCATCGGTTCGATCCGACGCGGGGATCGACCTGGCGGATTGCGATGTGCCGATGCTCGAAGCGCTCTATGAGGCGACCGGCGAAGCACTGCGTGCGCGCAACGCGAGCCTGCTGTATGCAGAGCAGACCTACCGCGGTGCGATGCAGTGGATCGAGGCCTTCACGCCGGGTGTTGCGGGCGCGAACATCCTTGAGATTGGTCCGGGCGACACGCTGGTGCTCGGTGCCCTCCTGGTCGCGGCCGGGGCGCGGTCCTACACGGCGGCCGATGCCTTCCCGCTGGCATCGCACGATGTCGAGGTCTATCGGCGGCTGCGGCGGCGCCTCGAGCGCGAGCCGCTCGTGGACATGGCGCGCTATCGGCCGGCCCGAGATGCGGCGCTGGCAGCGTTCGATGCGGCGGTCGATCTCGACGGGGACACGGTTCGGTTCGCCGAGGACAGACTCCGCTGGGTGTGCCCGGCCGACGCCGCCGATCTCCCGTTCGGCGATGGCACGTTCGACATCGTTTTCTCCAATGCCGCGTTTGAGCACTTCCGCGATCCGGACGCGGCAGTGCGCGAGTCGCTCCGCGTGCTCGTCCCCGGCGGCGTCGGGCTGCATCAGATCGACTTGCGGGATCATCGCAACTTCGACGAGCCGCTGGGCTTCCTGAGTTTCGCCGAGGTCGATTGGATCGAGCAGTTCGAGGGAATCTCAGGCTGTCACTGGGTGACCAATCGCTGGCGCCGCGGCGACTTTGCCGCGGCGTTCGAGCGCCACGGCGCGACCATCGACAGCATGACGTCGATCCAGGAGATCACGGTGACTGAGGCCATGCGCCAGCAGATGCACGCCGACTTTCGCGATCGAAGCCCCGAGGACCTCGGCGCGCTGGACGCATTCTTCGCCGTGTCGCGGAAATAAGGTGTCAGGAAGTAAGGTGTCAGAGTCGTTTTTTCAGCCCTGCTGCCATTCTGGCAGCTCGAAGCGTCGTCCCTCGCGCGCCGCGACGTAAGCGCCGTAGATCACGCGTACGACATCCAAACCGAGTTCGCCGTCGGCACGCGGTTCGCGGTCGAGCGCGATGTCGTGCATGAAGGAGTCGATCATGCCCTGCTGGCCGGACGTCCAGTCTTCGTTGGGCATGGCTGGGCTCCAGCCTTCGTTTGCACCCAGCTTCTCGAGCCGGTATTCGTCACCGAACGTCGTTGGGTCGGCCGCGTAGCTCTGCAGCATGTCGTTCGGGCTGAGATTGCAGTTGAGGCGGAAGTTCGAGCCGTAAAGCTCGAATCGCGACTCCATGCCGCCGAGCACGTTGTCACTGCCGTAGGCGACCGCCCGTGAGCCGTCGGCGAAGCGGACGATCGCGCAGCCCCAGTTCTCCACGTCGACCCAGCCGGTGGCGACGCGAAACTTTGGATCGCCCGCGCGTGCGGCTGCGGTGAGGTTGTCTACGTCGGCTGTCACGGACACGGGCCGTATGGGCTTGCCATTTTGCAGCAACCCTTCCTGTCGCTTGAAGTGCAGCATGGCGCCGATCGGATGCGCGGCAAGGCGCAGCAGTGCCCCCCCACCGGTGTTGCGCCAGACCTTCGCGTAGCGGGAGTGCGAGCCCGAGTGTGCCTCCCAGCCGCGCATCTCGAGCAACGTTCCGCCGCTCTTTGCAAAGAGCTGCGCCGCGCGCTCGATGGCCGGGGCATAGAGCCAGTTCTCGCCATAGAAGAGGCGCACGCCCGCGGCACGCGTCGCCGCCAGCATCGCTTGCGCGTCCGCGACCGCGACCTGGAGCATCGTCCGTGCGTCGCGCGTTGCCACGGCGGCGTCGGTCGCATCCGCGGGCAAGTCCTGGCCGACGTAGGCCGTCAGCGGCTTGGTGCAGATCACGTGCTTGCCGGCCGCGGCCGCGCGCTCGGCCAGCTGACGGTGCTCGCGGTTCGGAACACAGAGGTCGACAACATCGACCTTGGCGAGGAGCTCGTCGACATTGCTCACGGCATACGGAACGCTGTGTCGCTGGGCAAGCGCGGCAGCACGCTGCAACGTTCGGCTGGCGACGGCACGGACTTCGACGTCCACGCCGGCCACCGCCGCGTAGCAGCGCGCTCGCGTTTCGGCCAGGAAACCAGCGCCCAGGATCCCAACCCGAATGGTCTTCGTCATCGTCGCGATGTTAGGCCTCGCGGCCAGGTTTGACGATCCGCTGAGCGGCGAGTATGTGAGAATCGCTGCATGCAAGCGCCCTCCTGGTTGCCGCGACTCCCGACCCACCGCAGAACGTGAGCCACATCCGCGGATGGGTTCTCTACGATGGGCACTGTCCGATGTGCTGCCGCTGGGCCCGACGTGTGGGGCGAATCCTGATTCGGCGCGGCTTCCGGTTGGTGCCAATGCAGCGGCGTTGGGTCCAAGCCCGGCTCCGAGAATGCCGCGCGCCGCTGTCCGACGAGATCCAGCTGTTGCTTCCAGACGGCCGGACGCTGGGCGGCGTGGATGCCCTCATCCGTCTGGCCGCACGAGTCTGGTGGGCGCTGCCGCTGGCCTTCCTCGCCTCCCTCCCCGGGCTCCACTGCCTCGCCTGCCGCGTCTACGCAAGGATCGCAGCGAACCGCTGCTCTACTAGATCTGGAGCAAGTTGATCTTGCCGGGCGTGAGGCTGAGTGGCGTCGTCGCGACCTTGCTCGTCCCGAGCCAGAGTTGCAGCACGCGCGCGCCTTCGGGGACCGAGAACAGACCGGTCTTGCCATCGCTGAGCTTCAGGGAGCGTTGCATGTAGCGCGCCGAGGCGGCAAAGATCGTCAGCTGCATTTCGCGACCGGTCGCATCGAGAACCCGGATGCTATCGGCGCGCTTGCGATCGCCCAGCAACTCGACGCGGACATGGATGCGCAGCGTGACGCGGATCGTCGGCAAGGCCCGCGGGCCAGCCGATGGGAGCTTGGCGTTGCCATTCCAGAGGTCGTCGAGCGGGACACTCCGCGGGATGATTTGCCGCCCGCTCACGTGCAGCCGCACGCCGGTCTGGGGCAGATCGCGCAGGCGGAAGCGTCCATCGGCATGGGTCGTCGTCGACGGGCCGTCCACCGTTCGCGAGAACGACGTGTCGCCCAGACCAATCGTGGCTGCCACGCTGTACGACGTCACACGGATCCCGGCCAGGGGCTTCCCAGTGCTAGTCTCGACGCGCGCAACGAGCTCGCCAATGCGG
>CAYSWE010000340.1:0-5661 GCA_964434515.1 uncultured Phycisphaerales bacterium
TGGGCCTAGGCCAGGCGCTCATTTCGGCTTTGTCGTGCGCGGTGCCGGCGACGTCGATGGTGACGGCAGGCCAGACTTGGCGGTTGGGCTCTCGGGCGAACTCCGCGTGTTCTCGGGGCGTTCCTGGGCGCTGCTACGTCGCTTTGTCGGAAAGCACGCTTCGTTTGGATTGGCGGCAGACGCGGGCGCGGATTTCGATGGCGATGGGCGGCCGGACTTGGCTGTCGGGATCTCTGGCGATCGGACGCGTGGCGTCGAAGCCGGCAGCGTGGTCGTGTTCTCCGGGAGGACGGGCGCTGTGCTGCGCAAGTTCTTTGGTGACGCGGCCGGCGACCAGATGGGGATTTCGGTGGCGTTCTGCGGCGACGTCGACGGTGATGGACGTGCGGACCTCATCGCCGGCGCATGGAAGAACGATCGTGCCGGCCGCGACGCTGGCCTGGCCCGAGTGTGGTCGGCGAAGACCGGCCGCGTGCTGTGGCAAGCGGTCGGCAAGAAGCAAGAGGACTTCTTTGGCAACTCGGTTTCCGGCTGTGGCGATGTGGATGGCAATGGCACGCCCGACGTCATCGTTGGCGCCTACCGCGCGAGTCGGCCCTTGGCGTCGATGGGCGAGGCGCGCGTGTTCGACGGCAAGACCGGCAAGCCGCTGCACACGTTTGGTGGCACGCATTGGGGGGATTTCTTTGGTGTCGCGGTTGCGGGTGCCGGCGACGTCGATCGCGATGGCCACGCGGACCTCTTGGTCGGGGCATGGGGTGAGAACGACAATGGCGGTGACTCGGGCAGCCTGCGCGTGTTCTCGGGCAAGACCGGCCGCGTTCTCCGGCAGTTCAACGGTAAGACCGATCAGCTCCTGGGCGTGTCGGTCGCCGCTGCCGGTGACGTCAATCAGGACGATTGGCCGGACTTCCTCGTTGGTGCAGTGGAGACCAAGATCGGCGCGGGGCACGCGCAGCTCCTGACCTATCGGCGCCAGTTTCTCCGCGCAGACCGGTGCTGTGTGTCGGTGACGCTCGGTGGCAGCCAGCGCCTGTCGCTCGATGCCGGGGCGAGCGAGGCCGGCCGCGTTTGGCTCATGCTTGGCACGGCCAGCGGCACGCGGCCGGGGATCCGCGTAGGGGGGATCACGATTCCGATCTCGGTCGATGCCTACCATGTGTTCCTGCTCGGAACACCCAACACGCTGCTCTTGCCGACGTTGGGCGTGCTCGACCGCAAGGGGCGTGCGACTACGCGCTTCGTGCTGCCGCCCTTGCTCGCCATCGCGCTCCGCGGCAGGTCGCTGCACCACGCGTTTGTCACATTGGCGCCGCCGGCGCGCATCACGAGCGCCAGCAACGCGGTGCCAGTGCGTTTCTGAGCGATTCCAGTCCGGCTTCTCCCTGTGTCGATCGGTCTATCTGTGTTTTGATTCTCGCCAGGCGGCCGCTGCGCGGACCGTTTCGGCAACACGATGATCGTGAGGGTATACGGACGTGAGGATCTCGATTTTTGGCATGGGCTACGTTGGCGCGGTTTCGGCCGCGTGTTTCACGGAGCTTGGGCATGAGGTCGTCGGCGTCGATGTCAACGCGGACAAGGTTCGGGCTCTCAACGAGGGGATCTCGCCCGTTGTCGAGGCGGGCGTGGGCGAACTCATTCGCAGCGCCGCCGCCGACGGGCGTGTGCGGGCCACCGACGATTGCGCTGAGGCCGTGGCGGCCACGGATCTTTCACTCGTCTGCGTCGGCACGCCGAGCAACGCCGCTGGCGAGCTCACGCTTGTCGCGGTCGAGGCCGTGGTGGCCGACATTGGCCGGGCCATTCGGGCCAAGGACGCGGACCATGCGCTCGTGATTCGCAGCACCGTCGTGCCGGGCACGACCGAGGGTCGACTGGCTCCGCTGCTCGAAGAGCACAGCGGCCGCAAGATCGGCGCCGGCGTCGAACTCGCGTTCAACCCGGAGTTCCTGCGCGAGGGATCCGCGGTCAAGGACTTCTACGCGCCGCCATTCACGATCATCGGGAGCTTGACGGAGGGTGGCTATCGTGCCGTCGAGGCGGTCTATGCCAAGGTCGATGCGCCGGCGATTCGCACCGAGATCAAGGTCGCCGAGTCGGTCAAGTTCTTGTCGAACGCGTTCCACGCGCTCAAGATCGCGTTTGCCAACGAGGCGGGTGCTCTGCTCAAGGACATGGGGGCGGACGCACGCGAGGCGATGCGTTTGTTCTGCGAAGATCGGCAGCTCAACATCTCGCCGGCCTACCTGCGGCCGGGCTTTGCGTTCGGCGGGTCGTGCCTGCCCAAGGAGCTGCGCGCGTTCCAAGCGCTCGCCAAGCGGCGAGACGTCGACGTGCCGATGCTCGCCAGCGTCCTTGCGAGCAACGCGCGTCACGTCGATCGTGGTTTCGAGCTCGTGGCCAAGCATGGTCGCCAGAAGGTCGCGTTGTTTGGCCTGTCGTTCAAGCCCGGCACCGACGACTTGCGTGAGTCGCCGCTCGTGTCCCTGGCGGAGCGGCTGCTCGGCCGCGGCTTCGAGCTGTCGATCTTCGATGAGTCGCTCGAGCTCGGTCGGCTGCTCGGTGCCAATCGCGATTTCATCGAGCGCGAGATTCCTCATCTGGACCGGTTGTTGGCGGTCGACGCTGCAACCTGCATGGACGGCGCCGGCATTCTTGTGGTGGGGCACGCGCCACAGGCTGTCGTCGAACACATCGCCGCGAATCACGCTGGGCGGCCCATCGTGGACCTCGCTGGCATCGCCCGCTTGCAGGCGCTGGATGTCGCCAACTACGAGGGGATCTGCTGGTGAAGGATCGCCCGCAGCTCCTGTTCGTGGCCCCGTGGTTTCTGTTTCCGCCGGTGTCCGGCGGCAGGATCCGCACGGTCGATGTGCTGCGCGGCATGAAGGGCGGCAGGTTCCGCATCACGTTGGCGTCTCCGGCGCCCTCGGATGGCAAGCGCTACTCTGCCGAGCTCGATTCGGTATGCGACCACTTTCGTGGCTGGCACGATGACACGGATCGGTCCACGTTGGCACGCCTCAGTGCACTTCGCTCGCGCTACCCGGTCTCCGTGGCGTTGGACCAATCCGGGCGGGCGCGCGCCGCGATCGCGACCGAGATTGCCAAGGGACCGGACATCGTCGTGCTGGACTTCGTGCACACCGCGATCGTGACTCCCGAGGAGTTTCCGATGCCGGCCGTGCTGTTTACGCACAACGTCGAGAGTGAGATCTACGCGCGTCAGGCGCAGTTTGCGGCGAGTCGCCTGAAGCGGCTGATCTGGCGTGGGCAGGCGATCAAGATGGAGGAGTTCGAGCACGTCCAGCTACGGCGCTTCGATACGGTAGTCGCCGTCTCCGAGCGCGACCGCGAGACCTTCTCGAAACGGCTGGGCCATCCCAATGTCGTGACGATTCCGACCGGCGTGGATCTCGAGTTTCATTCGTTTCAGCCCGCCAAGCGGCGGGGGAATCTCTTGAAGTCCGGCGGTCGGCTGGTCTTCACAGGGTCGATGGATTGGCTACCGAACGTCGAGGGGCTGACTTGGTTTCTCGAGTCGGTGTGGCCGCGCATCGCTGCCCAGAGTCCGGAGACCGAAATGGTCGTGATTGGCCGCGACCCGTCGCCCAAGCTCATCGCTGCCGTCGAGAGCGCTGGCGTGCCGTGGGAGTTCACCGGTCGTGTGCCTGACGTGCGTCCTTTCGTGCACTCCGGCGACGTCTACGTGATTCCGCTGCGCGTCGGCGGTGGCACGCGCCTCAAGGCGTTCGAGGCGATGGCGCTGGGGCGGCCCGTGGTGTCGACGACCCTCGGTGTCGAGGGCCTTGTCTTGGAGGAGGGGAGGCACTACCTGCGTGCCGACACGGCCGAGGACTTTGCAAGTTGTGTGTTGCGTCTACTTGGTGACGAGGCGCAGCGACGCACGCTCGCGGAGCTTGCGCGCGGTCACGTCGAGGCGAACTTCTCGTCGTCTTCCGTGGCGCGTCGCTTCGAAGAGATCTGTGTTGCTGCGATCGAAGAACGGGCGCGCCGGTGAGCCGGCCCGGGCGTCGACGAGCCGGGTTGGTCAAGAAGCTGGCGTTGCTGATGATCGCGTTGGTCGTTGGCTGCTTGTTGGTCGAGGCCGGGATCCGCGTTTTCTCGCACTTCTTCTTCCAGAAGTTGATGGTCGTCGATGCCACGTTTGGCTGGCGGCACGCTCCGAACCGCAGCAAGTCGTTTCGCAATGAGGACGGCGAATCGATCCTGGTCGAGCAGAACGAACATGGTCAGCGCGGCCCGGCTGTGCCGCTCGCGCGCGTTGCAGGCAAGTACCGCGTGCTCGTGCTCGGTGACTCGTTCACCGAAGCCATTCACGTCACGGACGCGAACACGTTCGTCCGCCGGGTCGAGCAGAGTGGCGCGGATCTCGAGATGATCAACGCAGGCGTCGGCGCCTGGGGCACGGTGCAGGAGTGGCTCTATCTGGACAAGGTAGGCGTCTCGTTCACTCCGGACTTGGTCCTCGTCGTCTTCTACGAGAACGACCTTGCCGACAACCTCATGTCCTACGTGCCGGGCATTGGCGCACGCCCGTATGCACGCGTCGGTTCGAGTGGGGTCACGGTGGTTGAGGATTACGACGACGCTGCGTATCTACGCTTTGTCCTACCGATCCCGTTCGCGTCGTTTCTCGTCCGCCACAGCTATGCGTTCTACGCCCTCAACGAACGCGTTTGGCAGGCGACCTTCAAGCGAAAGTTTCGGCGCCTCGAAGACGCGGACCGCAACGCGCTGAAGCTGGCGGACAAGAAGGCCGCGCTGGGTGCGCTGCTCGCCCGCGTGCGCAGTTCGGCGGCGGGTGTCCATGCCAAGGTCGGCCTAGTCCTGATCCCCACAGCGGCCGATGCCGCGTCGGGCGAGTCGGCGACGCACGTTTGGGTCCGGCAGTGGTGCGCTGCGCACGAGTTTCCATCGCTTTCGCTGCTCGATCCCCTGCATGCTTCGGTGAAGCGCGGCGAGCGGCCGTACTTCGATGTCGACATTCACTGGACGAAGACGGGACATCGCGTGGCGGCGCAAGCCATCACCCCGTTTGTTGCAAAGCTGCGGGCCACGACCGGCAAGTAGTGTGTGCGTCTGCGCGAGCTTGCTAACGTAGGCCGGCATGACTCGTTTGCTGTCGCTTGCTTGTGTGCTCCTTTCGTGCTGCGGACTCTTGCCGAGTCAAACGACTTTGTACATCGTTCGGCATGCCGAAAAGATGGCAGGCAAGGATCCTGGCCTGACGCCGCTTGGTATGGCGCGCGCCGAGGCTTTGGCTGAGATGCTGCGATCGGTTCGATTGACGGCAGCCTACGCCAGTCCATATGCCCGCACGCAGGCGACGGTGCGGCCGGCGGCGAAGCAGGCCGGGCTGAGCGTCACGGTGCGCGACGCGCGACGTATGCGTGAGCTCGCCCAGGAGCTGCGCAACAAGCGCGGTCGTGTCGTGGTCGCGGGGCATTCGAACACGGTGCCGGCGCTGCTCGAAGCGCTTGGGGTGCGCGAGCCGATTCGCATTGCGGATGCAGACTATGACAATCTGTTCGTCGTCACCCTCACCCGCGGTGGCGCCGTCACGTTTTCGCACCTGCACTTCCCCGAGATCGCGAGGCCACGGAAGCGCCTGCGGCGGCCGAACATCCTCTGGCT
>CAYSWE010000341.1:0-5661 GCA_964434515.1 uncultured Phycisphaerales bacterium
CTGCCTCCCGCCGCGACACAGTGCGTCGCGATGTCCGCCAGGCCATGCGCCAGGTCCTTCGTCCCGGCCCCAAGCACAGGTCAGACCTCGCTGCGCACCGGCGCCAGCGATTTCTCCAGCGTGAGTACGTTGTGCTTACCCTCGCGACGGTAGTCGAGCGAATCAACGACGGCACGAATGATGTGAATGCCGTAGCCGCCCTCCGGGATCTGCCCTCCATCGTGAACCTCGGGAGCCACGACCGTCTCGGTGGGATCGAACGCCGCGGCGTCGTCGCGCAGCTCAATCCGGAACGACTCGCCATTCCATTGGAAGCGCAGCTCGATGTGCGCCCGGAAGGACTCGCCGCCGTAGCCGTGTCGCAAGACATTCGACAACGCCTCCTGCAACGCAAGCAGCAGGTTGTAGCGCGTCTGAACTGGGTCTTCCTGAAACGGGACCTGTTCGAGCAGAGTCTCAGCTGCTTGCCAGGTGAGCCGGAGGTGGTCGAGGTTGCCGGCCAACTGAAGCTGCACTTCCGCGGTCATGAGTCCGTCGCTCCGCTTGGGTTGCGCTTGGCCCCGAAAAAGTGGGACTGGGACTGATATCGGCGAGGCAAGCCGGCCGACTGAAGTCCAGCGAACCTGGATAGTGGTGCACAATCGTCGCTGATGCCACTAGACTCGTCCCCAGGAACGGCCTGGGAGGGCAGTCGATGAGCGGTGAAATTCGATCGGGAATGGGCCAGGCTCGGGCGTGGCTCTGCGCTTCGCTGCTCGTCTTGGGAGTGCTCGGAGGTTGCAAGAGCGTCCGGCCGGAGACCGACTCTTTTGCAGCGCTGCCGGGGCTACACGTGGATGAGGTGTTCGGGCCAAGCACCGGCTCGACCAGCACCGAGGTGCGCCATCTCGAGCGCGTCCTGCGCCGGGCACCACACGTGAGCCGAGCCAGCGAGCAGGCCACGGCATTGCGCCTGGCTGTTCTGCATGAGCGCCTGGGCGACCATGCGCGGGCACAGCTCCAGGTTACGAGCGTGCTCGCCAGCCCACCGGCCGCCGGTCCGCGTGCGCGAGCGCTTGCGTGGCTGGTCAAGGCTCGGATGGCCAGCAACGCGGGTAAGCGACCGGCGGCGCGCCGGGCGCTAGCACAGGCGGAGCGCCTCGCCGTGGATCGAGTCACCCGCCGCTGGATCCGTTCGAAGGGCGCCACCCTCACGGCACCAGAGCACGGCATCCCAAAGCACGAGCGCGCGCCTCGCGTGCGACCATCCGTGCGCAACTCCGCGGGGAGTCTCGTGCGGCGGGGCGCCTGGACCAAGCGAGCCGCCGACCCCGCGCGCATGACCCCGATGGGTCGCCCGACCCGCATCACCATCCATCACGCCGGCGTGTTCGTCGGCGAGTCGGCCGAGCACGCCCTTCAGCTCGTCCGGTCCTTCCAGCGCGCGCACATGGATCAGCGCGGCTGGGGCGACATTGGCTATCACTTCCTCATCGCCCGAGACGGAACGATCATCGAGGGTCGCAGCATGCGCTACCAAGGAGCGCACGCAGGCAACAACGCGACGAACCGCGGCAACATCGGCGTCTGTATCCTCGGCAACTTCCAGCCCCATGGCGCAGATCGCGCCCAACGCCCAACCACGGCGCAGCTCCATAGTCTCGAGTCCCTTGTGCACTCGCTCATCCGCGTGTACGGAATTGCGCCGCGACAGATCTTCACCCACCAAGAAATCCATCCGCGCGGGCCAAAGGCCACGGAGTGCCCCGGCACGAACTTGGCGCCATTCGTCGTTGGCTTGCGCAACGCGCTCCGCCTGGAGACGGCCGCAGGCTCGCGCTGAGCCGCTAAGAAAGCGAGACCTCTAGCGAATCCGGACGGCAGCGAGCCCGCTCAAGCGCCCCGGGCCGACGCGCCCCATGGCAAACCCTTGGGCGAGGATCCGCAATCCGGACAACGCGCGGAGATTCGGTAGATCCACGACGAGTTCCATGTGCTGGTTTGCCGGGATGACACCAGCCCAGATCACAGCTCCGTCCAACAGACGCCAGGTTCCGATCGAGAGTTTGATCGCCCCTTCGACGCCACCCAGCGCCAAGAACCCGATCTGCCCCGGTTTGGCAAGGAGCGACAAGGCCAGCGTCCCGCCCGGTTCGACGTCGCCACCGAGGTGCGCAGCGGGCAAGGTCACCGCCGTAGGTTCGAGCTCGACGCGCCGGAGCGTGCGGGTCAAACGCAGCTTGGGAACCGTGAGGAGTCCGAGCCGGTCGACGGTCACGAGGCGCTCCTCGCGAATCTGGGTCTGGTGAAGCTCGCGCGTGCGTACCCGATAGACGACCCCGGACCGTGGTCGAAAGACTCGGAGCCGACGCCAGGTCAAGTCCGCCGTGGCGGCCGGCTTGACCGCGTAATCGCGCCGCGCCGCATTCCCCTTGAGGCCAACGTCGACCGTCACCTTGGTCGCCGTCTCGGACGGCGTCCGTGGATCGAAGCGCGTGTAGCCTCCGATCGCACCGGCATAGGCGCCCTTGAGTCGATTGCCATTGCCGGGATCATCATCCAACACCAGGTTCGACAACACGGGCAACGGACGGTCGAGCCGAATCTGCGTCAACTCACGAAACAGATCCCGCTCGAGCGGTGACCAGACGCCGCTCGAAGAATGCGTGCGCCAGTCCCAGTAACAGGCTACCGGCTGTCGAGCGCGCCTGGTGGAGCGGAAGAAGGCCGGCTTGTCGTTCCAGCCAGTGACGGTATCGCCGCGCCCCGCCGTGAAAAACATCGGCGCAACACCGGTGCGCTCGCGTGCGCGCATCTGCGATGCATAGTCGAAAACGTCGTAGAACCGTTCGCCGCTCGGCAGGTTCGTCCTTAGGTTTTGCTTGGCTGACCCAAACAGGCGAGCGAACTCGACCTTGAGTGCAAAGTCCGAATGCTGCAGCGAAAATGCCGGGACCACGCCGCCAGTCGCCGCGAACACATCCGGATAGCGGGTTCCTAGTCCGAGCGCCCCCATCGCCCCGAGCGAGACACCAAAGCAATAGCAGCGCTGTCGATCGGCCTGGATCGTAGCATCGTTGAGGATCTCATCGAGGCTCCACAGAATGCGGCGCTCGGAGTAGTCCCGCACGACGCCGCTCGGTGGACCAAACGTGAAGTTCTCATGGAACCCGAACCACGACGTGTGCAGCTCCGGGGGATTGTCGTCGTCGAGGAACAACTGTACGCCGTTGGGTTCGACCCAAGACAAAAGCGGCGCAGTCTTGTAGTTCCCCCCGCGGGAATGCAGAAAGATGTAGACCGGCCGCGGCCCCTTCGTGGTTCCGTCGACCCAGACGCGGTAGTTCAACGCACACCCCGCGCGGTTGGTCTGCGGCGCGAGCGATCCGACGGCATGTTCGGACAGAAAGTGCACGTAGTGATAGTCTCGCCCGCTCGCATCGACGCTCTGCAGGACCGGGCGCGGCCGCTGCGGTGTCTCGAATACGGGCCCGACGACATTGCCCTTGCTGCCAGTCGCGATCCACCGGTTTTCGACCAGCCCATTCACGGCGACGACGGCGTAGTACGAGAATCGTGTGCGCTGGGCCGTGAGCGCGACGAAGCCCACTCCCTTCTGCAACGGAGTCCCGCCCTGCCGAAGCAGGAAGGGGCGCTGCGCGCGCTTGTTCCAATAGGAACCCGTCGGCACACGTGCAAGCAGGGTTGCCTGCTGCAGATCACGCGCCGTGCGGATTGGTCCGCCGGACCGATAGACGTGGTAGGCGTCCGGCAACCGAGTGACGGACGCCTCGAGAAACGTCAAGAACGTCTGGCCGAACCGGAAGTCGGCACGCAAGCGTGTCGCCTGCCCCGACTGGGCGGACGCGGTACCACCAACGGCAACGACAGCCGTCAGGATCAGAGCGGTTGGGGTGCTGAGCAAAGCTGCGGTATCGTTCGGCGTGTGCTGACGGCAGAGGAGACCAAGGACCCAACGGGCTTGGTGCGGCAGAAGACTTGGTGCGGCAGGAGAGCGGACGATTCAACGATAGGAAGTCACGACGGATGCGTCCAGCCCATCCCAGCTCAGCCCGTCGTAGCGCTGCGTGCAAAAGGATACACCGCATGCGCACAACCGTTTGGGCTTTCCGATCCGCGGAACGGCAAGACGCCGTTACCAGCGAGTTCACGGCCGTTTGGCATGCTTGGGTCGGAACGCTTCGAGGTAGGCAGAATCCGTCTCGAGGTAGGGTCCCTCGATCAGGTCGATGCAGTAAGGAATCGCCGGAAACACCGCGATGAGACAGTCATGAATCGCCGAGGGCTTGCCCGGCAAGTTGACGATGAGTGAATTACCGCGCGTACCCGCGAGTTGACGCGAGAGGATGGCCGTCGGCACGATCTCGAGCGACTTCTGGCGCATCCGTTCGCCAAAGCCGTCTAGGACACGGTCACACACGGCTCGCGTGGCCTCCGGCGTGACATCCCTGCGGGCCGGGCCGGTGCCGCCCGTGGTGACGACGAGGCAGCAGCGCTCGTCGTCACACAGCTCGACCAGCGTCGATTCGACGAGCGGCTGCTCGTCGGGAATCACGCGAGCGACCGCCTCCCAGTCGCTCGAGAGGATCTTGGTGAGCTCGGCGCGAATCGCTGGCCCACCACGGTCCTCATACTCCCCGCGACTCGCGCGGTCCGAGACCGTGACGATGCCGATGCGGGCCGTCATCCGATTGCGACGCGCGCCGCGACGCACGGGATGCCGAACGAATCGGCAACAGCACGATCGGTCAACTGCCCAGCAACGGTCGACGCGGAAGTAACGAAGACATCGTCGGACCGAATGGCCTCCACAGCGCCAAGGCCGGCCAGACGTCGCACATAGGGTTGCGTTGCGTTGGTCAGCGCAAACGTCGACGTGCGAGGAACGGCGCCCGGCATGTTCGCAACGCAGTAGTGGACCACGCCATCGACGACGAACGTAGGATTCTCGTGCGTCGTCGGCTTGACCGTCTCGATGCAACCGCCTTGATCGACCGCGACATCGACGATGACCGCGCCCTTCTTCATGAGTGCGAGATCGGCGCGCGAGACGAGTTGCGGTGCGCGCTTGCCTTTGATCAGCACGGCACCGACGAGCAGGTCGGTGCGACGCAGCTGCTGCCGGATGTTGTACGGGCTCGAGTGGATCAGCTGCACGTTCGGTGGCAGCACGAGCGACAAGTCGCGCAGCCGATCGAGCGAAATGTCCAACAGGACGACACGGGCACCGAGACCCGCTGCCATGCGCGCGGCCTCCGTTCCGACCGTTCCACCGCCGAGGATGGTCACCTGACCGGGCTCGACACCCGGGACCCCGCCGAGCAGAACGCCGTTGCCGCCGTAGGGCAGTTCGAGGTGATAGGCCCCCTCTTGCACCGCCATGCGCCCGGCAACTTCGCTCATTGGCGTCAGGAGCGGCAAGCCTTCGCCCGGGACTTCGAGCGTTTCGTAGGCAAAAGCGTAGGCCCCGGAAGCGAGGATGGCATCCAAGAGCGGCCGGCTCGCCGCGAAATGGAAGTACGTAAAGAGCACCTGCCCGGCGCGGATCTTCGGCCACTCCGGAGCGATCGGCTCCTTGACCTTGACAATCATGTCCGCCTGTCCCCAGAGCTCATCGGGACCATCCACGAGACGCGCACCAACCTCGGCGAAGTCGTCGTC
>CAYSWE010000342.1:0-5644 GCA_964434515.1 uncultured Phycisphaerales bacterium
GAGGCTCACGGCTTGCGCGTAGACGTGTGGATAGATCGCTGGCCCGTGCCGCAGAAAAAAGGTGTGCGTCCCGCCGGGCAGGATGATCGCATCCCCGACCTCGAGTGGCCCGAGGAACCCAGAGATCGGCGTACGTCGCCGTCTGGAGAGGCTGAGTAGCAGGACCTGCCCTGTAGTTCTGACTCGTGCGATCCAGCCGGAAGCTCTCATGCTGGAGAATTCGACACTCGGCATGCGGACTGGTGCGAGAGCAAAGCCGATGTGCCAGGTGTCGCCGCGCATCTGCGACGTGTAGACGACGAGTCGCAGCTTGTGCGTTCCCTTCCGGAGGAACACATCGACAATGTCGATCCAGTTGTCATTATTGATATCGATCTTCGAGTTTCCTATGGACACGCGCGTTTGATGGAAACCAGTTGGGGATCCCCAGCCGTTCAGCGATAGACGATAGGTTCCATCGTGTGGAGCGATTGTGACTAGTGCTGTGTGCTACTACGGCTCGGGTTCACGTATTCTTGCCCGCCTTTCGGACGCTAGCGGTTGGGATCCAGCAGCGCGTTGAACACCAGTTTGAACGTCGTCCATGGTTGGCCGCGGTAGAGCACGTCGCTGCCAAACAGGAAGATGCGCCCGGCGCCGACGTGGATGTCGAGCGCCGCCGGCCGGTCGGCGAGGTGCTTGGCGCCGATGGCCCAGCCGCTCGCCAAGGCGTCGTTGGCGGCGTAGCTCAGAACCGTGTCCACGCGGATCGGCGGGTCTGCGGCTTCGTCCTGGTCCACGACCCGGAACACCGGGCTGCGGCGGAACATGGTCACGGTTTCGCTCGGCATGCCCCAGCCGAGGTGCGAGTCGCCGCGCACGCGGACGCGCACGAGCGAGCCAGGAATGAAGAACTCCGAATGGTTCGCCGGGCGCAGTTTGCCATCCTTGCCCTCGACTTGGATCCCGGATTGCACCGGCAACTCGAACAGGTGGATGAGCGAGTCGCACTGCTTGCCCACAGCAAGGAGCTTGCCGCCGTCGCGGACAAACGCTCGCAGCGCAGTCTTGCAGTTTTTCCTGGTCAGGGTGGTGCGCCGGGCGCCGATGTGCGACCAGTCCTCGAATGGTGGCAGCGCCGCTTGGAGCTTGGCGAGAAACGCGTCGGTGATGGGCTTCGGCTTGCGTCCGCCGCGCTTCTTGGCGAAGGACGGGAGACCGGTCTGGAAGATGAGCACGTCGAAGTCGCGGTGCAGCTCGCCGCGGAGCACGCGATCGCCGAACACGCGTTTGGGCTGGATGCCGATCTCGCGGAGCGCCCACTCGGTCCAGCCGGTGGCGATGTCGCCGCCCCACACGTCGAACAACCCGACGCGCGGCGCCTTCAGGGACTGCAGCGGCACGGTGGGTTTCTTGTCGATGCCGACGCAGTCGATGCCGAGGTTGTCGGCGAGCTCGTGAACCGTCGTCGGTGTGTTCTTGCCACGCGGCAGGAAGAACGTTCCGGGGGCGAAGCGAGCCTTGCCGAGGTCGAGCGCCTTCTGTAACCGCTGCACCGGGCGGTCGATGCCCAGCAGGCGATACACCGCGAAGAACGCGTTGCTCGAGCCGGCGCGGATGAGCCAGCCGGCGCGCCCGTCCGTGGCCTTGCCTGGAAGCACACGGACGGTCGTGTCGAGCGGCTCGAATGGGCCCTGGACGTCGTCGTAGAATCGGTCGAACTGCACGCCCATCTGCATGGCGAGCGTCCAGCCGGCGCTGTCGTAGGGGCGGACTGGTGTGCCGCCCGAACCGACATCGTCCGGATGCCATTGGGGTTCGAACATGTCGCGCACGTGGGCGCGAAACGCCTGGTCGCAGCGCACGAGGAAGCACCCCGCGGCGTAGCTCGCGCCGCCGAGCGTGAACTTCCGGCTGGCGCGGTGGACCTCGACGCCGCAGCGGATCAAGGCATTGACGAAGCGTGTTGCGGCGGCGAAGTCCGGCTGGTTGCGCGGAATGACATAGGCGCGCGCGTCGCGAAGCGCCGGGTCTTCGAACGCGGACTCGTCGTCGCGCTGCTTGGCAATCGCAATCAGCTTGGGCGTGACCGTCCAATGATCCTCGCTGCCACGCCGGACTGAGTTGTGCCCCATGCGCCAGAAGTTGAGCAGGAGCTCGTTCCTGTATCGCGAGGCCAGGTCCAGGATCGCGTAGTTCGCCGTCTGCAGGTATTCGATGGTCTGGCGCGCGTGCCAGGGCTGCGAAGCGATCGGCATCGGATAGTCGCCGTACGGCAGCCGGCGGTTGATCGTCTGCTTTATCTTGGTTGGTGTCGGCTTGCCAAACACCTCGGTCAAGATGCCGATCATATTGTGAAAGTAGACCGTCGTGCGCAGGCCACCATTCCACCAGGTCGAGTAGGGGGCGCCGGTGCGCGAGATCACGCCGCGCTTGCCTTCCCGCGCGAAGCGGTTGTTCATGTGTGCCGCAACCAAGTCGATGCCGCGCACGACCAGCGGGTCGACGTTGTAGTTGAACGGATCCCGAAACGGCGGGGTAAAGATGATCGTGCCGCGCGGCGCCGTTTGGTGATGGTTGTAGACGATCTGCGGCGTCCAGCGGCGATAGAGGATGCGATCGATCGCGCGCGTCTCGGGCTGGCTCGCCATGTAGAAGTCGCGGTTGTTGTCGTGCCCCACGTAGCGCTGATAGAGCACGGGCAGCCGCCCGACCTTGCCGGTGGCCATGTATCCCTTGGCGACCATCTCCATCCCGTCGGGGTTGGCCGGACAGACCAGCAGGATCACATCGTCGAGGATCCGCAGCGTCTCCGCATCGTTGCGCGAGACCATGCGCCAGACGAGTTCGAGGATGTTCTGCGCCGCGACGGACTCGGTTGCGTGCATTCCGGCATCGATCCAGACCACGGAACGACCGCTCGCGGCGAGCCGGCGCGCCTCGGCCTCATCCATGCGGCCGGCGCACAGCCGATTGGCGATGCGTCGATACTCCTCACGCTTTGCTAGATTCTGGGGCGACGAGATCACGGCCATGAGCATCTCCTGGCCGTAGCTCGTCTTGCCGATGCTCTCCAGCGTCATGCGACTCGACTCCGTCGCCAGCTTCCGCCACCAGCGACTGAGCTGCGTGTAGTTGGCCAGAAAGTTGTCGGCGCCGATCGGCTGACCCAGCGCAGCCTCGGGAGTCGTCAGTTGCTGTGCGCGCAAAGGAATCGCGAGCGCGAGAACGGAAGCGAGGAGGAATCTCATCGCCGCATGGTAGAAGAAACGTGTCAGAGTCGTTTCTTCTATCAAAACCGCTTCCATGCTTGGTAGACCACGCCGCCGAGGGCAAGCACGCCGAGGCCGAGCAGGGTCACGCTGGGTTGTGACGACCAGACATTCCCGATCAGCACCAACGCTGCCGTGGCGAGGTAAAGCACCGGAGCGAGTGGCCAGAGCGGGCTCTTGAAGGGGCGCGGGAGATCGGGCCGTGTCTTGCGAATGCGCAGCAGGCCCCAGGCGATCGCTGCGTGGAAGAACCACTCGGCAAAGACTACCGACGTGATGAGCGCGTCGATGTCCATGTGGAAGCTGTGGCTGTCCGGGGGTGGTTTTGGGTTGCCTGCGGAGGCATGCGCCCAGAGCAGGTAGAGCAGCGTGATGACGCATTGCAGGAGTAACGCCAGCACGGGTGCGCCGGTCCGCGGGTGGAGTCTGGCGAAGCTGCGGAAGAACAACCCGTCCCGCGCCATGGCGACGTAGATCGCGGGCGAGACGATGATGTTGACGGCGCAGACACCGAATGCGGAGACCGCCATGACGCCGGCGAGCGCGGTCGCGGCTCGGGGGCCGAACGTGCGGCGCGCGCACTCGGCGGCGAAGTTGGGTGTGCTGGCGAGCCCGTCCATGCCGAGCACGCGCACGTAAGCCACGTTGACGAGGACGTAGGTCACGATCACCAGCGCGACGCCGAGCACGATCGCCCGCGGCAGCGTGCGGCGGGGGTCGCGCAGTGCCGGAGCGACGTAGCATAGGTGTTGCCAACCGCCGTAGGAGAAGAACACCGCGAGCAGCGCGGCGGGCAGATTGCCGAGCAGATTGGTTGGTGCAGGATCCGCGGGCGGAAGCATCGGCGCCGGGGCCGAGCCGGGCGCGAAGAACGCCAGTCCGCCGACCGCGAGCGCCAGGATGGCGATCAGCTTGGTCAGCATGCAGACGTTTTGCACGGTCGCGCCGAGCTTGATTCCGCCGAGCACGATGGCCGTCAACGAGAGGATGAAGGCGGCAGCAACAAGCAGGTGGCTCGTGGTGCCGCTTGGCCCGATGCCGATGCCGAGCTCGGCGATCTGCGAGGCGCCAAACGCTGCGATGACCGCGAGCGCGCCGGTCGACACCACGCCGAGGATGACCCACGCAAACAGGAACGCGAGGAACGGGCCGAACGCTGCGGCCAGGAACACGAACCAGCCGCCGGCCTTGGGCAGGCTGCCGCCCCACTCGGCGAAGGTCAGTGCGCCGCACATGGCGATGACGCCGCCGCCGATCCAGAGGAGTAGGAACGGCAGCGTCTCCGGTATCAGCCGGGCGGCGGTCTGCGGCGCAAAAAAGATCCCGACCCCGATGATGCCGCCCATGACGAGCATCGTCGCGTCGAACGGGCTCAGCTGCTTGCGGTCGTGTCCCGGACGTGGCGCCTCAGTGGATGACATTGCGTCATCTTGACGCACACGGTCCTCGAACGGTAGGTTGTCGAACGCCACGCTCGGTCGGTGTCCCGTCGGCCCCGAGCCGGTAGACTGCGCCGCATCCGTAACCGAGCTAGCCCGTGAAATCCATCTTCCTGTCGCTTTGTGTGTGCTTGCTGGGCTGCGCCGCTTCTTGTGGGGATTCCGGACCGAAGGCGCGCGGCATCGCGGTCATTCCGAAGGGCACCACGCACGAGTTTTGGAAGGCGATCCACGCCGGCGCCGAGACCGCGGCGCGGGAGTTGGGTGTCCGGGTCTTGTGGCAGGGACCGATTCGAGAGGACGATCGCAGCGCGCAGGTCGACGTCGTCGAGAGCATGATCGCCAAGGGCGTCGCGGGCATCGTCATCGCGCCACTGGACAATCAGGCGCTCGCCCCACCGCTCGAGGCTGCGAGCAAGGCCGGTATCCCGGTCCTCGTGCTCGACTCGGACGTCGAGTGGCAGGGGCGCGTGAGCTTTGTTGCGACCGACAACTACAACGGCGGCGCGATCGCGGCGCGCGCGCTCGGCAAGCTCCTCGCCGGCAAGGGTAAGGTCATCATGCTGCGCTATGTCGAAGGTTCGGCTAGCACGGCGAAGCGCGAGGCCGGCTTCCTTGACACGCTTCGCGAGGAGTTCGGCGACATCCAGGTCGTGTCGGACAATCAGCGCGCCGGTGCGACCACCGAGGCCGCGTACTCGGCCAGCGAAGCGCTGCTCGGCAAGTTTGCCGACGTGGACGGTATCTTCTGTCCGAACGAATCGTCGGCGTTCGGCATGCTGCGGGCGCTGCAGGACTCGGGTCGCGCCGGTAAGGTTCGGTTCGTCGGCTTCGATGCCAGCGCGAAGCTCGTCGAGGGCCTGCGTCGCGGCGAGATCGACGGGCTCGTGTTGCAGGATCCGTTTGCGATGGGCGAGCGCGGAGTCCGGACCATGGTCGCGCACCTGGATGGTA
>CAYSWE010000343.1:0-5639 GCA_964434515.1 uncultured Phycisphaerales bacterium
GCGAGTTCATCGAGCGCGTCATCCAACTCGCCAGGAGCAAGGCCGACGACGAGTACCACGAACTCCTGGCCGAGAAGCGCAGCGCAAATCCGGAAGCGAACGACGTCCACGACTGGGAACGCGCCTTTCTCTCGGAGAAGATCCGCCAGCGCTTGCACGGCTTCGATTCGCAAAGCGTTCGCCCATACTTCAGCTACGCGAACGTCCGTGCCGGCGTGCTACAAACAAGCGCGCGGCTCTACGGAGTCGAGTTTCGACGCGCCACTCCACAAGAGGATGTTTGGCATCCCTCAGTCGAGTCCTACGAAGTTCTGGACAGCGGCAAGATCATCGCGCGGTTCTATCTCGACATGCATCCTCGCGATGACAAGTTCAAGCACGCGGCGATGTTTAACATCACGAGTGGTGTCGAGGGTGAGTGCATCCCCGAGGCTTGCCTGGTCTGCAACTTCAGCGAGCCGACCGACGACGATCCGGCTCTGATGATGCGCAGCGATGTCCGCACCTTCTTCCATGAGTTCGGACACCTGCTGCACCACCTGTTCAGCCAACAACGGTTCGTGCGCATCGCCGGGATCACGTGCGAATGGGACTTCGTCGAAGTTCCCAGTCAGCTCTACGAAGAATGGACCTGGGACTACGGCGTGCTGTCTTCATTCGCTAAGCACCACGAGACTGGCGAGCCGATCCCGCGCGAGCTGGTCGACCGTATGCGCAATGCGGAGGAATACGGCAAGGGCCTCAACACGCTCACGCAGATGTACTTCGCGATGCTCGCGTTGACGCTTTACGACCGTGACCCCACAGGGATCGACCCCGCCGAGCACATGGTGGCGCTCAAGGGCGAGACGCTGCCGTTCCCGCACGAGCCCGACACGTTCTTTGTCGCCTCATTCGGCCACCTCAACGGCTATTCGGCCATGTACTACACCTACATGTGGTCCCTGGTCATCGCCAAGGACCTGTTCAGCCGCTTCGAAGGCAACGTCATGAACCGCACCGTCGCAAACGAGTATCGCGCCAAGGTGCTTTCCAAGGGCGGATCCAAGCCAGCCAGCGATCTCGTGCGAGACTTCCTCGGACACGACTACGGCTTCGATGCCTTCGAGCGCTGGCTGCACCATTAGAAGCGCGGTCGAGAGATGACCTATCTGCGGCCAAGCAACTCGGCCAGGTCCTCGGGCAGCGGCGATTCGAGGTGCAACGCTGTGCCGGTCTTCGGGTGCTCGAGTTGCAACGTGTGGCTGTGCAGCGCTTGGCGAGGCAAGCGCAGCCGAGCCCGTGCCTCAGTCGTGAGTTCGCCAGCGATGGCGGCGAGGAAGTAGTCCTCATCGGGACCGTACAATTTGTCGCCAACGATCGGCAACCCGATGTAGGCCAAGTGCACCCGGATCTGATGTTGCCGTCCGGTCCGGGGGAAGCACTCGAGCAGAGTGAGTGCGCCATGCCGCGAGCGGACGCGCCAGAGCGTGCGGGCATCGAGCCCGTCGGCGCGCACGGCGATCTTGAGGCGAATCGACGAACGTGAATCAGGTCCGAGACTCGCGTCAACCAGTCCCTCATCCGCTTCTGGCCGTCCTTCGACAATCGCCAGGTAGCTCTTGCGCACCGTGAGCGCCTCGAACTGACGGCGAACACCGGCATGCGCCTGCCCGTCCTTGGCTACCAGGACCAGTCCGGAGGTCTCACGATCCAGCCGGTGGCACAGACGCGGAACGACGTCGCGAGCCGGATCCTCGACGTTTCGATAGCGCGCATGGAGAGCGTTGATCAGCGTGCCGCTGACTCGACGCCCAGACGGGTGAACCGCCAACCCGGCCGGCTTGTCGATCGCGACGAGCCAACGATCCTCGAAGAGCACGTCGAGCTCCGCGTCCGCGGGCCAGTCCCTCGGATCGTCCGGCCGAAGCCGCTTCGGGATCTGCACGCAGACGATGTCCTCGGCCTGGACCCGCATCGATGCCCGTGCCGGACTCTGCGCGCTGGATCGTGCATTCGAGGCACGCTCCACGGCAACGCTGCCATCCTTGATCAGCCGGACCAACGAACTCCGGCTACGCCAGGGCAGCAGGACCCGCAACGCTTGATCGAGGCGCTGTCCCGCCAGCTCGGGGTAGACGCGCGCCCGCAGTTCCTCGAGCGGGCGGCTCAGATCACGCGGTGTCTCGCCAGGTACCCGAGGGAGCATCGACAGAACGGCCGGCCCGAGTCATCGGCCGACCAGACGGTTCTCAGGACTCCGTCGCGGTCGCGGCGGGTGTCGTCGGTGGGGTCGTAGGTGGAGGGGTCGTCGGTGCAGCGGTCGTCGCGGCATCGAACGCCGAAGCAACGGACGTGCCGCTAACCGGGGGAACGGCGGCTGAAGGCGCGGCGGCCGAGGACGAAACAGCCTGCGTCGCGGTGCCTTCTCCCGGCTTGTCCGGTTGGTTGGTGTAGTTGCGCTTCACGAGCTTCTTGCGCGCACGGCGAAACTGCATCGCCTTCCGCAGCGCCCGCTGCACATTCCGAATCCGATCCCTTGACTCGCGGCGCCGTCGCTCGGACGGCTTCTCGTAGACCGAAGCCTTCTTTGCCAGGCGAAAGATGCCGGCATAGTTGCATTGCCGCTTGAAGCGGCGAAGTGCGGTCTCGAGAGGTTCGTTGGGACGTACTTGGATTCGAATCATGGAGTCTTACGGCTGTTGGGCATCGATCTAACTCGGAACAAACGGGAGAAAAAGGCTACCGCCCCACCACCGATGCGCAAGTGGACAGAAGAGAGATCTTCGGAAAGAAGGCGTTCGAGCGTTTATCGTTTCTTGCGGAGAGGCCGACCCGCTAGAGCCCCGGTCCGATGACCGGCCTCGATCGCCACGACGCCGTTGACGAACACCCACTCGACGCCCAAGGAAAGCTGGTGGGGGTCGACGAACGTGGCCCGATCTCGAAATGTCTCGGGATCGAACACAACGACGTCCGCCGCCTGGCCAGGCTCCAGGTAACCACGGTCGTCCAAACCGAGGATGTCTGCGGGTAGCCCAGACGCCGATCGGATCGCCTGCTCGAGCGGCAGGACCTGCTTCTCGATCGCGTAATAGCCGATCTTGCGAGGAAAGGTGCCGTAGGAGCGCGGATGAGGTCGCGTCGCATCCTTGCGCTTGGACCCTCCGTCGGATGCCGTGGCCACATACGGCTTGCGCATGACGTACTCGACGTCGGCCTCGCACATGCTGAATGCCACGGCCGAGACGGAGCCAGCCTTGTGCATCTCGCAGACCAGCTCGACCGGGTCCATTCCGGCGACCTTGGCGGCCGCAGCGACGGTGAGCCCGTTCCACGCCGGATTCTTGCGATACTGCGCAATCAGGATCTGGTCGTAGCCGCCCCGATCTTGGAACGCCTGGCGAATCGCCCGACGAATCCTCGCTCCGGCGATTTTGTCCTCGAGCCGATCGACCAGGTCCTGGTGCTTGCCGGCACGCGCCCAGGTCGGAATCACCAGCGCGGCCAACGATGTACTCGACGCTCGGTAGGGATACTGGTCGCAAGTGACACGCACACCACGCGCGCGCGCAGCCTCGACCAGCGCGGAAGACTGCTTGACCTTGCCCCAGTTGGGCGGCGTCGACGCCTTGAACTGCGAGATGTGCACCGGACATCCGGCCCGTTCGCCAATCTCGATGGCTTCCTTGACGGCCGGGATCAGGTGGTCGCCCTCACCGCGAATGTGACTCGCGTAGATCCCCCCCATCTTGGCCATGACCTTGGCGAGCTCGACGATCTCGTCGGTCTTCGCGAAGCTGCCCGGCGTGTAGATGAGTCCAGTCGTCATCCCAAAGGCTCCGTCCTCCATCCCTTTGCGCACCAAGGCTCGCATGCGCTCGAGTTCCACATCGGTCGGTGCACGACGGTACGACCCGCCCATGGCGCGACCGCGGATGCTGCCCTGCGGCAAGAGGTGGGCGACGTTCGTCCCGGCGCCCTTCTTCGCCAGCCGACCAAGATACGAAGCGACATCGATCTGCCCGGACCCGCAGTTGCCGGTGACGATCGTCGTGCAGCCCTGGGTGATGTAGCTCGTGTTCTCGCGCAGGCCCTTGCGCAAGATGACCCAATCCGAGTGGTTGTGCAGATCGATGAAGCCCGGGCAAACGATCTTGCCAGCGGCGTCGATCCGCCGCTTTCCTGTCCATCCATCCCCCACCAGATCACCGACTGCTATGACTCGGTCACCCCGTAGGGCAACGTCCGTCTTGCGACCCGGCTTGCCGTGCCCGTCGTGCACCATGCCGCCGACAATGAGCACGTCCGCAACCTCGTGAGACCCAGCATCCTGGGCGCACAGTGTTCCGACCAGCAGCAGGAACAGGGGCAGAACCAACGGTAGTCTCGGACGAGGTCTCGCCGAGCGAACGCAACGCCGCCAGCGACAACGAGACCCGATCGACAGTGGGAAGTTTTTCTTGCGCGGGTCCATCGCAGACAGGATAGCGCGAGAACGCAGCTTGCGTGCGGCGGCCTGCCACGCAGAATCGTGCCGTGGACCTGTTCAACGACGAACACCAACTACGCGGAACCCTCGTCAAGGTCTGGTTCCGCAGCTCGGATGGCTTTGTCGTCGGCCTGTTCGAACTCGCGGACACGCACGAGCGCATCGCCGTGCGCGGCCAACTCGCGGACCTGGCCGAGGGCCAGCCAGCTAAGCTCGGTGGGGACTTCGAGCAACACCCACGCTTCGGCCGGCAATTCGCCGTTCGAGAGCTCGAGATCGAACGCCCAGAGGGTAAGCCGGCGATCGCAGCATACCTGGCCTCGGGACTCGTCAAGGGTGTCGGTCCCGCGCTGGCCAAGCGCATCGTCGCCACGCTCGGCGATCGAACCCTCGAGATCATCGAGGAAGAACCCGAGCGTCTTCGACGCGTCCCGGGGATCGGCGCCAAGAAGGCCAAGGAGATTCGCAGCGCGGTGCGGGCCCAGATGGGCCTTCGCGATGTCATGCTGTTCCTGCATGGCCATGGGTTCTCCGCAGGGCTCGCGCACAAGATCCTCGAACTCTGGGGCAACGATGCACCGCGCCTGCTCAAGAACAACCCGTATCGGCTGGCGGCAGACGTCGCGGGCGTCGGTTTCAAGCGCGCCGACGACGTTGCTCGGAAACTCGGTGTCCCGGCCGAGGCTCCCGAGCGCAAGCGGGCCGCTCTCCTGCACGTCCTGAGCCAGTCGGTCGCGCGCGAAGGGCACTGCTGCGTCCCCAAGAGTGCGCTCCTGCACGCAACAGCCACGTTGCTCGAACAAGACGACGCGTTGTTTGGGCAGCAGCTCGACGCACTCGCAGAAACTCGGCGCGTCATCGTTGAGCGACTACCGGGCACGGCGGCCGACGCGGAACCGGTAGTCTATCCGCTGACCCTGCATGTCGCCGAGACATCGCTCGCAGCGGCGGTGCATCGACTGGCGACCGCCCCCAGCGAACCACTCGTGGACGACGTCGGCGCAGCGCTCGCCGCCTACGAGGCGAGCGCTCCGCACGCGCTCCCGGCCGGACAGCGCGAGGCACTCCAGGTCGCGTTGACCAAGCCCTTTTCGATCATCACGGGGGGGCCCGGCGTCGGGAAGACGACCACCGTGCGCGCCCTGACCACGCTGGCCGGCGTCGCAGG
>CAYSWE010000344.1:0-5615 GCA_964434515.1 uncultured Phycisphaerales bacterium
CTGGGTGGTCCCGAACCTCCGGGATGCAGCGAACTCGTGACGTCGCAACAGTCTCCCGCCAGCGAAAAGGTCGGCAACGACGAGTCGATTCGCGTTTTCGACACTCTGGAAGTAAAACCTCCACACCGTTCTGTCCGCAAACGCTGGGTCCTGTGCGTACGTTTGCGTAACGAGAACGGCAGGTGAGCCAACGGCGTATCGTGTGACACCTGCTGGCAGGCGCGAGTTGGGATCTACGTCAAACGTCGAGGCCATGAGGGAAATAGGAAGCGGACCGCGCAACCAATTCAGTGCCACGATGGCAAAACCAGCAGACTCCCCGAGGGTGAATGCATATTGATGTGCGCTCGGTGTCATGATTCGCCTGGCCTCGTTGTTGTCCGCGCCATCGAAGAGGTTGGTCCCATCGAAGGACACGAGGCGAGTCAGCTCGCTGCGGACGCCGTCGCGATCGACGTCCAGCGCGACCTTAGCGTTGAATCTACCGTCGGCCGAGAACACTCCCGACACTCGCTGCGCCTGAGGCCGGTCTCGGTCGTGGTAGTCAACCGAAATGGTTAGCGTCAGGTCTGCGCCATCAACCGCACCTTGCGCTTCATACGTGCTGGCCAGCAACGCGGGGAGCGAGTTCGGGGCGATCTCCGTCGGGATCGATGCTCCGGCGAACGGACTTTTGGTTCCTGTGGTCAAGAGTGCATCAGGCGATCGATGCCAGGCCAGCTGGTAGTCGCCATCCTTATAGAGATTCCAGATTGTTCCATGAGGAAACCCGCCGGGAGCAAACACTCCGTTGGGGCAGCTGCGCACTGCTGCCGACCAGTCAAAGGACCGCTTTTCCTTCGCCTTGCATTGGATGAGTCCGTTCTTGATGGCGTCGAGTAGCTGCTGCTTGCTCCGGGGGACGGTCGGGCAACTGCCTCCACTGTACTCGACTTTGCAGACCTTGTTTCCGCGAGCAATGCAATGGTTGCCGGCTGACGTGTTGACGCCTTTGCAAGTGTAGACGATCCCGGAATAGGTGACGCCGTCCTTGATGCACTTGCTTGGCACTGTGACCTTCATGGATAGGCCAAACTTGAGAATCTTTGCGTTGATGTCGATGCCGACTTGTGCGCAATCGATGTAGGCTGGGGCTGGATAGGTTCGGACGGCCTCTCGGACGTCCCAATTGCAAGTGGGCGTTTGCCCAAGCAGGCTTGTGGACGGCAAAGCCAGGGCGACAGTGAAGGTCCCGGCCAAGAGCACGCCGAAGGGAACTCGACGACGTTTCATCGTGTTTGGTTTCATCGTGTTTGGTGCACGCCGACCGAGGCTCGAGCGGCTTGCAGGCTGCCTGGTCGTATTCGACGGCGGGTCTGATCGCTGAAAAGTCTACCGAAATCATGTAGGGCGGCCAAGAAGTCGCTCTTATCGGTTTTTTCCGGTGCGCGTGCCGCTGGGAGGGATCCCCGCGCTCTGCTGTCAGGCGTGGAGGGGTCCGAGGCTGCCGCCGCCGACTTGGATCTCGGGGTATCCTTGATTTGTGATCCCCCAATCCAGCATCCCCGTGCTGGGCCTGCTCACGCTCCTGTTGCCCACCGGAGCGTCGTTGCCAGGCCAGAGCGTTCTGACCCATCGCGCTTCCTCCACGGCTCTGCCTTCGGTTCGGTCCGTTGGTATCGCGAGTCCGGCGCATGCTGCCCCGAGCGTTGCGATCCGGGCGCCGCGGTCGACATCGCGGGTCGCGCTCGAGTTGGTGGATCTGGCGCCGAGCGTTCTGTTGCGCACCGGGATGGTGGCGCTGCGCCGGGACCCGGGGCTCGCCTTCGCCGCCTATCGCGCCCTGCTGTTGGTCTCCGAGGCCGGCAGCGATTCGGCGTTTGCGGCGCGCTTGGGGCTTGGACGTGCCTGGCTCATGATTGGCAACGCGGCGATCGCGCTGCGCTATGCAGAGGCGCTGGCGTCCGAACGGCCAACCGCGCCGGCACCTGTGGAACTCAAGGTGCGCGCGTTGCTCAGAGCCGCCGAGTTTGACCGCGCTCTGGCGGTCGCGGAGGCCGCGATCGATCGCTTCGGAACCGACCACCCACGGCTGCGGGCCGCCCACGCGGCGGCGCTCTTCCGGACGCGGCATCTGCGCGCGGCCGAGCGCGCTTACCGTGAGGTTCTGGTGGAAGACCCGCAGAATGTCGAGGCACTGGTGCGCTTGGGCACTGGGCTCGTTCCCCCGCGGGCCGCGCCCATCACGCGGCAGCTTTCGAACGCGCTCGAGCAGGAGCGGCGCAACGAACTCAGCGCGGCGCGCCGGAGTCTCGCCGAGGTCCTGCACGAGGACCGCGATCATCCGATCGCCATGCGCTTGCTGGGCGAACTGATCATGTCGGTCGAGCGGCGCGAGAGCGCGCTCGTCGCGGACGGCTTCTTCGATCGACTTTGGCAGCGTCTGGCTCCGGATGCGGCCGGGACAGGTTCAGCGCGCCGGTTGTTGCCGAGGTTCTTTCCGCAGTTCGCGCGGCTCGGCACGGAACGGCGTCGCATGTTGGCTTGGAGCGTTCGCCCATTCGTTTCCTGGCTCGACCGGGTGCGCCGCGCTGGTGGCCGGCACGACATCGTGTTCGAGGACGAGCGCACGACGGATGCGCCGTCGCGCGCTTGGTTGCGTGGCCGGCGCACGTTCGACGGGCGCGTTTGGGATGATGTCCGCGGGATCGGTGGCCTGTGCGCGGCGACCGGAGCGGAGGCACTCGACGATGCTCGCAGCGGCGGCTTTCAGACGCTCGTGCATGAGGTCGCTCACCAGGTCCATCTGTATGCCCTGCCCCAGCGGCAGCGCAGCCGGATCACGCTGCTCTATCAGCGAGCCATGCGCGAGCATCGCGCGCTCGACTACTATGCGGAGTCGAACGAGGCTGAGTATTTCGCCCAAGGCGTCGAAGCCTACTTTTCGTATGCGAAGGCCGTTGGCCAGCCGGTGACGCACGGGCACACGCGCTTCGAACTCGAGCGACGCGATCCGGAGCTGTTTCGATTCATCGCCGGGCTGGCCGAAGTCGATCCTCTGCGTGGCAAGAACCGGGTGACGCTGCTCGAACTGCTCCTGGACGCTGCGATCCGTGTCGGGCGTCCGGCGGATGCCAGGGCATGCCTGAGGCTGCTTCCGGCCTCGCAGCGTAGCGCTCGGCTGCGGCGCAAGGTCGCGCGCGCCGAGAATCGATTCGCAACTCTCTGAACCAGGGTCTGGACGAGCCGGCCCTGGGGCGCGAACCTCGTGGTCATGCGCTGTCCGCTCCTCTCGTCACGCTCGTGCCTTCCCGCTCTCCTGTTCTTGGGCTGCCTGACGGGCTGCCAGTCCTACTACAAGACGTTCCGTGACGTGCCCGTGGCCCGGCTGAGGTTTCAGCAGGTTTGGGATGCGTGCGTCGCGACGGCGGATACGGAGTTTAGTGTGGATCCCGCACAGACCGATCGCGGGCTACGGGAGATCACGACGCGTTGGCGTACCCGCATCCTACCGTTTGGTCAGGGGCGGAGGGTTCGCGCCCACTTCGAGGTCCGCAGTGACGCCGATGACAGGCACCTGGTGCGCTACTACGTCGAGCGCCAGCGGGTTCCGAATATCAAAGTCTCCATGCGGCCGCGCGAATCGGACTGGGAGGCGGCTGGCCAGGATCCGGAGATCGAGCTGCGGCTCTTGCACCATCTGCGACTCCGGCTGGCGCAGGCTGCACGGGGTTCGCTCCCGTCGGTGCGTGGGGTGAAGCTCCAAGATCCGATGCGAAGGCGCTGACCCGGTGTCGTAGATTCTCCGTTCATATTTCTCGACACATTTCTGGAGCGGCTACGGCCGGAGAGTCGATCCGATCTCCGGGCTACACTCTCGGGAGGTTGATTTCCGAGCCTTGGGACCAGATGGCAACAATCGAATCGCACAGCTACGACGCTGACAATCGCAGCAACTCGCCGTTCCGTTTCGTGGGCGAGATGCTGCGTTATCCGGCGAAGATCCGTACGCACCGAGCACTCGTCTGGAACTTCTACAAGCGGGAGTTCTACGGGCGCTTCCGCGGCAGCTTTTTGGGCATGTTTTGGGTGCTCGTGCACCCGATCTTCTTGTTTGCGATCTACTACGTCGTGTTCGGGGTTCTGTTCAAGGCGCGCAGCGCCAATGGCGCGCCGCCGATGCACTACTCGATGTTTCTGTTCGTCGGGATCATCGCTTGGACGGCGTTCATCGAGACCGTACTGCGGGGCATCACACTCGTCGTCGAGAACGGCAATCTGATCCAGAAGGTCTCGTTTCCGGCGGAGCTGCTACCGCTGCACCTGGTGACGGTCAATCTGATCGTCTACGGCGTCGGCGTGCTCGTGTACTTGGCGATCGCCGCGCTGACGTCGTTTGCGCTGCCCGGCTGGAATCTGCTCGGGCTTCCGTTCGTGATTGCCGTGCAGGCGGTGTTCTCGCTGGGTTTCACGTTGCTGCTTGCTGCGTGCTACGTGTTCGTGCGGGACATCCTCCAAGTGTTTCCGATCTTGGCGCAGTTCTGGTTTTTTGCGACGCCTGTGTTTTGGCTGCCGCAGATGCTCGAAGGAAACGCGAGCCTGGCTCCACTGGCAAGCGCGATGAACTGGAATCCGATGTATCTGATCCTCTCGGGGCATCGTGCTGCCCTCGGCGCGACGCATCACTTTGTGCAGGACTCGACATTCTGGGATGTCTTGCGCTTCGCAGGGCTCGCGGCAATCCCGGCGTTTCTTACGTTCATGCTGGGCTACAGTGTGTTCCGTTCGTTGCAGCACCGCTTTGCCGATGAGGTTTGATTCGTGAGTCGGCAGGAACCTGAGACCGAAGCGGGCAGCAAGTACTCCATCGAGGTCGAGAGCCTCTCGAAGGATTACCGCATCTATCCGACGCCGTATCGACGTCTGCTCGAGTTCTTCGATCACAAGGAGCGCCACCAGAAGGTCCACGCGCTCAAGGACATCAACCTGCAGATCGAACCGGCGCGCACGGTGGGGTTGGTGGGGCCCAACGGCGCGGGGAAGAGCACGCTGCTCAAGATCCTTAGCGGAACAACGTTTCCGTCCAAGGGGCGATACCGCTTGCGAGGTCGGGTCGCGAGCCTGCTCGAGCTTGGCGCTGGTTTCCACAAGGACTTCACGGGGCGCGAGAACATCTATCTCAACGCCGCGATGCTCGGTCTGACCAGCGCGGAGACGGAGGACCGGCTCGAGCAAATCCTCGAGTTTTCCGAGCTCGGTGACTACATCGACGCGCCGATCCGGACCTACTCGAGTGGCATGATCTGTCGGCTTGGGTTTTCGACGGCGGTTGCAGTGGACCCCGACGTTCTAATCATCGATGAGATCCTGGCGGTCGGTGACATGCACTTCCAACGAAAGTGTGTGCAGAAGATCTGGGGCTTCAAGGAGGCCGGCAAGACGATACTGTTTTGTTCGCACTCGCTCTATGACGTGCGCCAGCTCTGTGATGAGGCCCTTTGGATTCAAGACGGCGAGTGCAAGCTGCACGCCGACGCGATCACGGTGACCAATGAGTACGCGACCTACGAGAAGGAGCTGATCGGTCGAGAGACCGATGTCTTCGAAGGCGTGCCGGGTGAGACCGTCACCGACGA
>CAYSWE010000345.1:0-5607 GCA_964434515.1 uncultured Phycisphaerales bacterium
CTTGCGCGTCTTTGTGTCGCACACCTGCAAACGCCCACGCCAGTCTCCGGCAAACACGACGCGCCCCTGCTGGCCAAACGCAACGGAGTAAATCCACTCACGCTCTGTCGCTACAGCGCCAATCGGCCGCAGGTCCGCTCGCCAGAGGCGCGCGATGCCATCGCCGCCGGCCGACAGCAAGGTCGCATTGGGCGACCAAGCGAGCGCCAACGCACCGTTGGCATGCGCTCGCCGGTTTGCGATCTGCTTCCCCGTACTGAGCTGCCACGCACGCAAGGTGCCGTCGGCCCCGGCCGTGATCAGCGCCTTGCCATCGGGACGAAACGTCACGGCATGCACGCCACCGCGGTGACCAGCCAGGTCTTGGATCGAGCGCCCGCTGCGGGCATCGATGACGCGCACGGCGCCGGCTCGA
This sequence comes from uncultured Phycisphaerales bacterium, assembly GCA_964434515.1. Taxonomy (GTDB): domain Bacteria; phylum Planctomycetota; class UBA1135; order UBA1135; genus CAYSWE01. The sequence goes on from CAYSWE010000345.1 coordinate 416, forward strand.
TCCCCAACCGCGAGCATCGCACCGTCGGGGCTGAACGCGACGCTGAGGATCCAATCCCGGTGTTTTTGCTGCCGGAGCCGCTTGCCGGTGCGAACGTCATACACGCGCAGAAGTTTGCCCGGCCCACCCAGCGCCACGAGTTCCTTGTCCGGGCTCAAGGCGGCGGCGAGCACCGTGTCCCGCTCCGCACCGATCCGCGCGACGAGCTTGCCCGTCACGACGTCGTAGATTTGCGCGGCACCGTGTGTTCCGGCGGTGCCCCCAGCCACGAGCAGGAGCTTCCCGTCGGCGCTGAACTGCACCACCTCGACCGTGCCCGGTTCGAAGCGAAGGACGCCGGCGAGCGCGAGCTTCGGTGTCGCCAAGACGAGCACCTGCCCTACGCCGGCGACTGCTACGAGTGGCGCAGTCGGACTGCTCGCCATAGCCCGGAGCGGCGGCGCCCGAACGCCCGTCACGCGCGCGACTCGCGGCCAGGCCGTAGGCATCGGCGCCGGTCCACTCCGAGACGAAGCTGCCGCGCCAGTCGTCGCGAGGCGCGGCCGTGCAGCCGCCATGCGGCGGTAGGCCGCCGGAGCGCTCTTGGCATTCTCAGGCGCGCCGTTCTCGATCCAGCGCCGCAGCAGCGCGATCTGACTTGCCGTCAGTGGATCCGCGTCCTTGGGCATGAACGGCTTCTCGGTGCGCGCGACCAGGCGAAACAGCCGGCTTGCATCGGGGTTGCCGACAACGAGCGTCTTACCTGAGCCGCCACCGGCAACCAGCGCGTCGAACGTCGAGAGATCGAGCCCGCCGCTACTTTCACCGTCGTCGTGGCAGACGACGCAGTGCTCCTCGAGAATCGGAAACACGTGCGTATCGAAGTTGACGAGCCGCGCCGCGCTCAACTTCTTCGGTTTGGCCGGAGGCTTCTTCTGAGGAACGGGCTTCGCAGACCGCGTCTTCTTCTTCGGCTTCTTCTTCTTGCTCTTTGCCGGCTGTGCCGAGCTTCCCCCCACGAGCTTCCGCATTGCCTCGAGGCGAGCGATTTCTGACCGCAGCTTCGCGCTCTGCCGCTCGAGCCGCGTTGCCTCCTGGCGCAGTTCGAGCGCGTGCTTCGCGACCCTCTGCATCTGCTTGCGCAGGCGAGCGATCTCGGTGTCCCAGCTGGCCCGCGGTAGAGCCTCGAGCCTCTTGAGGAGTGCCTCGAGCGGGGACGGCTTCGCCTGGGCCATTGGGGAAGCCGAGCAGCACAGCAGGAACAAGAGAAAGGTTTGGATTCGCAGCATCGTGATTCTGTGGAGTGGTCGGGCGCGGTGACTCAATGCTGAAACAAGAACTCCTTGGAGTTCAGGACGGCCCACCAAACGTCCTCCCAAGCTTGACGGTGGTTCCCGCTGGCGACCGCCTCCTCGATCCGGGTGGCCTCACGCTTGGTCGGCCCCCGTCCATAGGCAGCGTGCCAAAGATAGTCGAGAATCGCGGCGTCCGAGGCCTTGCTGGCGAGCATCCGGTGCAAGCGGCTCTTGCCATTGCGCACCCTCGCATCGATCGTCGCTCCATTGATGAGGTGAAGGGCTTGCGCCAAGGTCGGCTCATTGCGTCGCTCACAGGTGCAGGCGCTCTGTCTCGCCGAGCGGCCAAAGAGTTCGAGAAAACGATTCCCCGTGCGGCCATTGGCGAGTTCGGTCGCGCGCGCACCGCGCGGAACCCCAGTGTATCTGGTCGGCAGATCACAGACTCGGCCGATCGAGTCGAGCAACTGCTCGGCAGTCAGACGCCGCAGTGGCGCGTTGGCAAACACCTCCGGTGGCGCCTTTCCGTCGCCGCGGGCCAGCTGATAGCTGCGCGAGGCACAGATATCGCGAATCAACCGGCGAATGTCGAAGCCGTAGGCCACCAGGCGTCGACCGAGTTCCTTATGCAGGCCGGGATGCGACGGCGGGTTACTTACACGCACATCGTCAGGAGGGTCGACGACACCGCGGCCAAAGAACCGGGCGAACACTCGGTTGGCAACGTTCCGCGCAAACCACGGGTTGTCTTTCGATGTCAACCACAGAGCGAGCTGCTTGCGGCGGTCCTCGTTCTTGGCGAACTTCGGTTCCACGCCACCGAGGAATCTCGGAGCCAAGGTCTTGCCGGTGCGCGGGTTGCGCATCTCACCAGCGTTCCTGGTGAAGATCACAGTCTCGCGTGGATCCTCGCCGCGCTTGCGCGTGACCCGCGCGAAGAAGGCAGCAAAGCCGTAGTAGTCGTCCATCCGCCAACGATCGAACGGATGGTTGTGACACTGCGCACACTGCACGCGCACCCCCATGAAGGCCTGTGCAACGTTCTCTGCGATCAGCTTCGGGTCACGCTCGGTAACGAAAAAGTTGGCCGGCGGATTCTCGAAGCTCCCGCCGGTGCTCGTGAGCAGGGCCCGCACGACACGATCGAATGGAACGTTGTCCCTAAAGGCGTCGCGCAGCCAGCGGGTGTAGACATGGACCCCTTTGCGCTCGAGCCGTCGCTGTTCGATCTTGAGTGACTCGGCCCAGTGCAGCGCCCACACGTCAGCAAACCCCGGGCGGCGGAGCAGGGCATCCACGAGCCGGGCCCGCTTGTCTTTGCGCCGGTCGGCCACGAAACTCCGCGCTTCCTCGGCCGTTGGAACGATGTTGACGATGTCGAGAAACGCGCGGCGCACAAACACCGCATCCGAACAGACACCCGCCGGGCGGATGCGAAGCTTGCGCAGTTTGCGATGGATGGCGACATCGATGTAGTTGATCGGCCGAACGCCCTTGGGCCAGCCCGGCGTGCGCTTGGGATCCAGGACGAGGACCTGAGACACCACGGCAAACGTTCCGAACCGCACCAGGACGAACGCTTCGCCCGGCGCCTTGCTCGTGAGCTTGCCGCGAGCATCGATCGCCGCGCACACATCGCTGCTCGAAGACAGACGCGCCAGTTCGGTCACGTCGCGGTCGCTACCGTCCGCATAGCGAGCGACGACGACGAGCTGCTGCGCGCCACCCGCGCCGGCCAGCACCGACTCCTTCGGGAAGACCTCGATACCGGTGAGCTTGGCTGCGGTCGGTAGATCGTTGACGGCTCCCGCGGCGATCCACTCGCGGAGTCGCGCATAGGTCGCATCGCCGCGTGCAAATCGCTTGCCTCCCTTGTGCGCGACCTTCGTGGTGGGCTTGGTCAACATGAGACTCGCGTCCGGCAAAGCCGGATCAGCGCGGCGACCGCGGAGCTCGCGCGTCAGGGCCACGTAGTCGCGCCCCGGGTCGTAGCCAAAGAGTGTCAACCGAAAGCCGTTCTTTCCCGAAGCCGCGCCGTGACACGCGCCCGAGTTGCAGCCGGCTCGCGTCAGGGTCGGGAGCACATCATTCGCATAGCTTACCGGCGTCCGCCGGCCGGCGTGCTCGACCGTGATGGTCGCGCGTGAAACCTGCTTACGCCACTGCGCCGTCAGCGAGCCTCGGCCACTCTTCGCCCCAAGGAGCACCGCGCCCGGAACAAGGCGCGCGACTGCCGAGTCGACCACGAGTTTGGCCTGGGCGGTCACGTCTTGCGTGGTGCCATCGAGCAACCTCGCCACAACGACGATGCGTTGCCGATCGCGCCTTCCGGTCAACGAGATCTTGGGCGGAAGGATCCTCAGGGACTCGACCGGCGACGGCTTGGGATCGCCTCCCAGAGCTCCCAGAGTCACCATTGTGCACGCGACGATCCACATCACTCGCCTCCCACTTGCTTCGAGCTCGGCCGGTCGACACGGAGTTCGCCACCACGGAACTCATGCAACAGCGCACCGCTGGGACCCGGCACGCGCACACGCACGAGCAGGGCTCGATAGCGCCCGGGGCGCACGCCCTTGGCCAGCTCGAGTCGAAAACGAATCTGCTTGGTCTTGGCATCGATCCTGGGCTTCGACGCCGAGACCCCCTTGGGCAGGTTGCGCAGCTCGGCGCGGCACGCGCCCGCGAACTTGCGACGAACCTGAATCGCACAAGTCAGCTCGACACTGCGGCCGGCCTCCGAATGAACACGCCCGAGGCTCAGAGCGAGCGTCGGCTCGACGACGCGGAGCGAGAACAGCCGCGAACTCGTCTCGAGCCGCGTCCCGCCGAACGAGGCCCGACCAACGATCGCCATGCGCCAATCGGCGACGCGTGCGTTGCCCGCAGCGCTTACGTAGATGCGCGCCTCCGCTTTGTTTGCCGGCACGGTGATCTGTCCGGCCGCGAGCCCCGGCGGCCTCCAGAGCAAGCGGATCCGCACCGGTCGCTTGAACCGTGCCTCGCGCTGCACCCGCACGGTCAGCGACAGCGGCGCGCCGCGTACGATCGGCACCGCAGGCTCGACGATCTCGACGCGGAACGGTGCCTTCCGACAAACCGCGAGCGGCAACGCCTCCTCGACTGTCGCGAGGTAGAGCTGCTGGTTGCGAACCCGCACGAGTGCGACGAGCTGCTGGAAGTTCGCCGGGGTCGGCTGGCCCTGGATTGGGTGCGCGATGGGCTCGAGCCAGGCGCCCGCGAGCGGCGCCTCCGGATCGGCTTCGAACACTAAGGGGACGAGCGGCGTTCCCGCCATGACCGGGGCGCTCACGGCCCGAACCCCGCGCGGAAGCCCAGCAAACTCGAGTTGCGTCCCGACGGCGAGGTTGCTCGTGCTGAGTTGCAGCGCCATCCGACCGCCGGCCGGCACGCCGGCCGCGTAGTCCTCGTAGCGTCCGGCCGCAATCGCATGCACCGCGGTCTCGCGCCCAGGGTCAGCGACTTCGACCCGATAGGCGAAGTCCGCGCCGCCGCGGCGCAGGTGATCGAACACAACGAGTTCGTACACGCCGTCGGCCGGAATACGAACACGAATACGGCTGTCGGGTTGCCCCGCGTCGTCGTTGTACTGGCGAAACTTCCCACCCACCTGCACGAGACCGAGAACAGGATCCAGCGGCGAGCGGACACGCCGCGCGATGGCAATGCACCGAACGCGCTGCCCCTTGCGAAGCTTGACCCGCCAACGGTCGATCTCTCCGGGTCTGCGAATGACACCGTTGATCGCGCCCGGAAAGGCAAACTCGATCGGCTTCGGCCGGCCCGCCGGCGCTTTGTCAGCAAGGAGCCCCGGTTCGACGAAGTTGGGCAGGTCCGTGACGGAGAGTAGCAGCGGCGTCGGCGCAGTGCCGCCCTCGTTGGTAGCGAACAGACGAA
>CAYSWE010000346.1:0-5589 GCA_964434515.1 uncultured Phycisphaerales bacterium
GGCGTCATGGCGTAGTGCGGGCGAGCCAGCGTCGCAATCATCGGCAGACTCTGCGTGTAGCAGCTCCCCGGATTGAAGTCGGTCGCCAGCGCGACGAGCGCGCCCGACTCGATCAGCCGGCGACCAGGCGCGTGGCGAGGCTTGTTGAGAAAAAAAATCGTGCCCGGCAAGAGCACGGCCGTCGTGTCCGATGCAGCGAGCCGATCGATGCCCACGTCCGAGACACACGCCAGGTGATCGGCCGAGGCCGCGCCGAGATCCACAGCGAGCTCGGCCCCTCCGAGCGGCGTGAGTTCGTCCACGTGCAGCCGCAGGCGATAGCCAAGCTCGGTCGCGGCCTTACCGATCCTCTGCGACTGCACGAGGTCGAACACGTGTTCCTCGACGAACACGTCGCAGCTGTCGGCGAGTTCGCGACACGCCGGCAACATGACATCGATCAGGTGCTGCACGTAGCCATCACGGTCGTCGCGATATTCCGTTGCGACCTCGTGCGCTCCAAGGAAGGTCGTGGACACACGGATCGGCACCCGCTCCGCACCAGCGCGCAGCGCGCGCAGGCTCATGCACTCGGCCTTGAGCTCGAGCCCGTAGCCGCTCTTGGCCTCGAGCGTCGTCGTGCCATGCTCGAGAAAACGACCGTAGCGCTCCACGACGGCGTCCTCGAGTTCGTCCGGCGCCATCGCACGCAACGATTCGACCGACGCGAGAATCCCACCGCCAGCCTTGGCAATCTGGACGTAGTCGGCGCCGGCACAGCGCATGCCAAACTCACGCTCGCGCGTGGCCCCGAACGCCGGGTGCGTGTGGCAATCCACGAATCCGGGCACCACGACGAAACCCGACAGGTCGAGTTCGATCGCCGCGTCAAACTTGCGCGCCAGCTCGTGGTCCGGGCCAACCGCTACGACCTTGCCGCTCTTGACCGCGATCGCCGCCTCGAGCTGCACCTCGGCACGTCCAAGCTCCGCGCCACGGACGCCGCCGGTGGCCGGCCCATCCGCGAGCGAAACGAGTTCGGACGCGTTGCGATAAAGAACGTCAACATTGCTCATGGCAAGATTCTGCGAGCAAGAGTCGCTGTTGGATAGCAGAACTCCGCTATCCCGAGTCACCGGCACCAAGGGACGTCAGCACCGCCACGAGCTCGGGCGGAAGCGCGCTCCTCAACACCACCCGCTCTCGACGAAACGGGTGTTCGATGGTCAGCACACCGAGATGCAGAAACAACCGTCTCAGCCCATGACGCGAACGGAAGAACCGATTGGTCTTGCCCTTGCCATGTGTCGTATCCCCGATCACGTGGCGACCAGAGTGGTTTAGATGCCGGCGAATCTGATGGTAGCGCCCGGTCCTCGGCATGGCCCGCACAAGCCCGCAGCGATCCCAGCGCTGCACCAAGACAAAGTCCGTGTGACAAAGCTGCGGCTCGCCGCGATCGTTGCGCAGCGGGCGGTCATTCGCCCAAGCGTCGCCGAGATCGGGGCAGGCTCCAGGAAAGCGCGCCAGTGCCAGATACTCCTTGCGGCCATCGGTGAGCGCTTGCTGTAGCTGCGCCGCCGCGCTCTTGGAAAACGCGAACAGCAACAGCCCAGAGGTCCCGCGATCGAGTCGATGAATCGGGTAGACGTAGCGCCCAGTCTGATCGCGGACAACCTGCAACGCGGCGCGCGCCTTGGGATCGTGCGCGCTCCGATGCACGAGCAGGCCACTGGGCTTGTCTACGGCGATCCAGTGCTCGTCCTCGAAACAGACCGGAAGCCCGTCGGCGGACTCCGCACATGGATCGCCCAGCGGCATTCGGGTCTTAGTGGCGCTTACGCAACTTGGCAAGCTGCGCCGCGAGCGGGCTCTCGATCTCCGGCTCGGGACGCCGCGCCGGCCGAGCCCGGTCGCCACGCTCCAGACGACCGATGCGCGCTGGGTCACTGCCAGCCGAGTCCGCGAGACGCATCGACAAACCAATGCGCTTGCGCTCGAGGTCGACGCTCATGACCTTGACTTTGACGACCTGGCCGGGCTTGACGACTTCGTGCGGATCCTTGACGAACTTGTCGGACAAGCACGAGATGTGCACGAGACCATCCTGGTGCACGCCAATGTCGACGAACGCCCCGAAGTTCGTCACGTTGGTAACGACGCCTTCGAGCACCATGTCGGGCACGAGGTCGCGGAGTTCCTCGACACCTTCCCGGAACTCGGCGGTGACGAACTCCGGGCGAGGATCGCGACCGGGTTTGTCGAGTTCCGCCAGGATGTCCGTCACCGTAGGCAAGCCAAACGTCTCATCCGTGTAGCGCGACGGATCGAGTTGGGCCAGCACGTCGCTGGCGCCGATGAGCTTGGCGACACGGCACCCGGCGTCCTTGGCCATACGCTTGACGACGCTGTAAGCCTCGGGATGCACGCCGGAGGCGTCCAGCGGATCCGTCCCCTGAGGAATCCGCAGGAAACCCGCGGCCTGCTCGAACGCCTTCGCGCCAAGCCGAGCGACCTTCTTGAGCTCGCGGCGCTGCTGGAACGCGCCGTTCGCGTCGCGGTGCGCGACGATGTTCCGCGCCAACGTCGGTGTCAGCCCGGACACGCGCGAAAGCAACGGCGCCGAAGCCGTATTGACGTTGACACCAACAGCGTTCACGCAGTCCTCGACAACACCGGTCAAGCACTTCGCCAGCTGGGTCTGCCCGACATCGTGCTGGTACTGCCCGACGCCGATGGCCTTGGGCTCGATCTTCACGAGCTCGGCCAGCGGATCCTGCAAGCGACGCGCAATCGAGACCGCACCACGGATCGACACATCCAGATCGGGGAGCTCGTCGCTGGCGATCTCGGAGGCCGAGTACACAGAAGCGCCCGCCTCGCTCACGACGATCTTGGTGAGACCCAGCTCGGGATGTTCCGCGATGACGGCGCCGACGAGCCGGTCGGTTTCGCGCGACGCCGTGCCGTTGCCGATCGAGACGAGCGCAGCCTTGTGCTTGGCGGCGAGCTTGGCGATCGCGGCGCATGCCTCGGACCAGCGATTGCGCGGTGCATGCGGATAGATCGTGCCCGTATCGACGACCTTGCCCGTTGCATCGACAACCGCGACCTTGACGCCCGTGCGCAACCCGGGATCGAGACCGATCACCGTCTTGCGACCAGCCGGCGCCGCCAGGAGCAGGTCGCGGAGGTTGCGCCCAAAAACACGGATCGCCTCGGCCTCGGCCCGCTCACGTAGCTGCGCCATCGACTGCGCCGTCAGCGTGAGAAGGATCTTCGTGCGCCAAGCGGCCCGCACCGCGAGTCGCAGCCAAGCATCCGCCGGTCGGCCGACGTCGCGAACGTCAAAACGCGCGGCGATCCGGCCAACACAGCGCTCCTCGTTGGGCGCGCTCGCCGCCGCGTCGACATCGATCACCAGCTCGACGCGCAGCAGGCCGTCCTTACGCCCACGAAACAGCGCCAACGCCCGGTGCGGAGGAACGCGCGCCAGCGGCTCGTCATAGTCGAAGTAGTCGGCGAACTTGCGAGCCTCCGACTCCTTGCCGCGCACACAGCGCGAGCGGACGACGCCGTGCCCGACCACAAACTTGCGCAGCTCGCCGAGTAACGCAGCGTCCTCGGCGAACTTCTCGATCAGGATGTGACGCGCCCCATCGAGGGCAGCCTCTGCATCCGGAACGCCGCGCCCAGCGTCCACGAACGCCGCGGCCACCTGCACAGGGTCTTGGCTCGGATCGCCCAGAAGCTCCAGCGCGAGCGGCTCCAGCCCCGCCTCGCGAGCGATCTGCCCCTTGGTGCGACGCTTCTTCTTGTACGGTAGATAGAGGTCCTCGAGTTCGGTCTTCGTCGCGGCCGCGCCGAGGGCAGCCCGCAGCTGCGGCGTCAGTTTGCCCTGCTCGTCGATCGCTTTCAGGATCGCCGCACGCCGCTGTTCGAACTCACGCAGGTAGTGCAAGCGTGCCTCGAGCTTGCGCAGTTGCACGTCATCGAGGCCACCGGTCGCCTCCTTGCGGTAGCGCGCGACGAAGGGGACCGTCGCGCCTTCGTCGAGTAGCCGCACCGCGGCCTCGACCTGAGCCGGACGAGCCGAGAGTTCGGTGGCAATGGTTCGGTGGAGGTTGTCCATGAGTCGTCCTGCGGATTCAGGTTCGCAGCTTCGCGGATCTCGGGCGGCGGCCCGCCGACGATTCGAGCGAGGCTACAGGATGCAGACCAGATGCAAGTCCAGCAAACGCCAACTTGTGCCCGACGAACCACCGCGCACACTGAGCGCATGCACCTCGCGAAAACGATTTGTCTCGGCGCAACGATGTCCGTGGCGCTCTCCTGCCAGGGTCAACGGGCGGCGACGCCGGGCGAGGACGCGCCCGCGCTCAGCACGGACGGCGCGTGGTGTTGGTTCGCCGATCCGCGCGCTATCTGCGGCGGCCCGGACCAGCGCCTCTTCGCGGCGTGGGTGACGCGCGCTGGGGACATTCAGATTGGCGCACTCGACCCTGGGAGACGCAAACCCGAGGTCACGACCCTGCACGCACGACTGCAACACGACGACCATGACAACCCAGCGCTGCTGGCGCTGCCGGATGGTCGCCTCGCCGCATTCTATTCGCGGCATGGTGGCTCGCAGATGTTCCGGCGCACGAGCGCGCACCCCTGGGACATCTCGACTTGGGCTCCGGAGCGGAGCATCCCGGTCCATGTGCGGAACCCACCGCGCAAGAACATCACCTACCCCAATCCGATCCTGCTTCCGGAGGAGAACAATCGACTCTGGCTCTTCTGGCGCGGCGATGACTGGAAGCCCAACCTGACTTGGTCGGACGATCTGGGCGAGAGTTTCGCGCCGGTGCGAACGCTCTTGGCCCGACGAGGCGCGGGACTCGGAAACCGTCCGTATACGAAGGTGAGCCGAGGCCGCAACGGCCGCATCCACATCGCGTTCACCGACGGGCACCCGCGCAAGGAGAAGTTCAACTCCATCCATTATCTGGTCTATGAACGCGGCGCGTTCCACCGGGCCAACGGGGACGTGATCGGCAAGCTCGCGGACTTGTCGCTCGACCCCGACGCGACAGATCTCGTCTATGACGCACGAACCACGGGCGCGCGCGCGTGGATCTGGGATGTCGCGGAGGACGCCGGCGGCCACGCCATCATCGTCTATACACGCTTGCCGACCCCGAGCGATCATCGCTACCGCTATGCGCGCTGGGATGGCAAGACGTGGGAAGACCACGAGGTCACGCCGGCAGGTCGCTGGTTCCCGCAGACGCCGACTGGCAAGCAGGAGTACGAGAATCACTACTCCGGCGGGATCGCGCTCGACCATGACGATCCGACTCAGGTGTATCTCTCACGCCAAGTGAACGGCACGTTCGAGATCGAGCATTGGTGGACCAAGGACTACGGTAAGAGCTGGCAGCACGAGGCCGTCACGCGCGAGTCCAAAGAAAACAACGTCCGCCCGTTCGTGCCTCGCAATCGCGGAGATCGGCAACCCGCGGTGCTCTGGATGCACGGCCCCTACGTGCACTACACGCGCTTCCAAACGTCCATCCGCTACCATTGACGAGTTCGTCGTATGCACGCAATGCTCCCGCCCGT
>CAYSWE010000347.1:0-5584 GCA_964434515.1 uncultured Phycisphaerales bacterium
CTGTTCGACGCATTGGAGATCGGTGAATGACAACCAAGAAAGAGCTTTCGCCCCACTTTGGCGCGTTCGGGCGGTTCGGCGGACGCTACGTCTCCGAACTACTCATGCCGGCACTGGCACAGCTGGACCGCGCCTGCCGCGAGGTTCTGCCGAGCGTCGCATTTCAGCGCGTGCTGAGCGACGAACTGGCGCGCTGGGCCGGACGACCGACGCCAATCACGGATGCACCGAGTCTTGGTGCCGAGGCCGAACTCGAAGTCTGGCTCAAGCGCGAAGACCTTCTGCACGGCGGGGCACACAAGACCAACAATGTGATCGGCCAGGCGCTGCTCGCGCGCGAACTCGGCAAGACGCGCCTCATCGCCGAAACCGGCGCCGGCCAGCACGGCGTGGCCACCGCGATGGCGGCGAGCCGTCTTGGGATGGAAGCGGTCATTTACATGGGTGCACGCGACGTCGACCGACAGCGCCGCAACGTCGAGCGCATGCAGTTGTGTGGCGCTCGAGTCATCGCCGTCGACGCGGGCACGGCGACGCTGAAGGACGCCATCAATGACGCCCTGCGCGATTGGGCGGAGAGCGTGGCCACGACCCACTACCTGCTCGGCACCGTCTGTGGGCCGGACCCTTTTCCGAGCCTCGTCGCCGAACTGCAGGCAGTCATCGGTCGCGAGGCGCGCGCACAGTTCCTGGACGCCACAGGACAGCTACCGGACGCGGTCCTCGCGTGCGTCGGCGGCGGCAGCAACGCGATCGGTGTGTTTCGAGGATTCCTCGACGACGCTTCGGTTCGGCTGATCGGCGCCGAGGCCGGCGGACGCAAATCGGCGCACGGCATGCACGCCGCATCGATCACCGAAGGCCGACCCGGGCTGTTGCACGGCGCGCGCAGCTATGTGCTTCAGGACGCGGACGGGCAGGTCTGCGGAACCCACAGTGTCGCGGCTGGGCTGGACTATCCGGGGATCGGTCCAGAGCACGCGGCTCTACACGAAGCGGGTCGAGCGCAGTATGTCCCAGTCTCCGACGAGGCCGCACTGCGCGCCTTCGAGCTGCTGGCTAGCCGAGAGGGCATTGTGCCCGCGCTCGAGTCCGCCCATGCGCTGGCGCTCACGACGTCGCTCGTACAACGCGGGCTGGCGCGCCCCGGCGAGCGCGTGCTCGTCAACCTGTCGGGGCGCGGTGACAAGGACCTCGATACCTGGCTGACAACGCGGCAGGAGGCCACATCATGACACGCGCACTCCTGGGCGATCTCTTGCGAACGCCGCCCCAAGGACAACGCATGCACGCAAGCCCGTTCCTGGTGCTGGGCGATCCAACGCCACGGATATCCCTCGAACTCGCCATCGTCGCAGCCGAAGAAGGCGCCGCAATGCTGGAACTCGGCCTGGCCTACGACGACCCGTGTGCCGACGGTCCCGCCATAGCAGCGGCGGGGCAGCGCGCCCGCAACAGCGGCATCACCACGGATGGTGCATTCGAACTCATGGCCGAGCTCCGCGCCCGGCTACCCAACGTGGCGTTCAACCTGCTCGTCTACGGCAATCTGGTGCACGCGCGCGGGCTGGATCGCTTCTGTCGCGATGCAACGGATGCCGGCGCCTCCTCGCTGCTCGTGCCGGACATTCCACTCGAAGAGTCCGGCGCGTTGCGCGACGCCTGCGCGAGCGCTGCGCTGGGACACGTCCTCATGGCCGGGCCGCACACGACCAAGGCGCGGCTCAGAGCGATCAGTAGCGCGAGCGACGCCTTCGTCTATCTGGCTGCGCGCCAGAGCGTCACCGGCAAACACACGGCGACGGCGACGACGCGCTACGAGTTCGTCCAGAGCGCCGCCGGCATCGCACAGGCGCCACTGTGCGTCGGCTTCGGTTTGTCGACCGCCGCGGACCTACGCGAGACGGCAGCCGCCGGTGCTCGCATCGCCGTCGTCGGCAGCCATCTGGCGCGGTGCATCGCGGCGGCGTGGAGCCCAGACACACTCGAAGGCACTGCGACCATCGCAGCCTTCCGCAGTGCATGGCGCGCGCTCAACGAAACGGACCACAACCAAACGGAGAACGAAGCATGCTCGTAGTGATGAAAGCGGATTGCACGGCGGAGCAATGCTCGCGCGTCGAACAGGCGATCCAGAGAATCGGCTGCAATCCGTTGCGAGTCCCCGGAGCTCAGCGCACGGCGATCTGTGTCACCGGCAACAGTGGCCAGGTCGACACTGCGCTGATCGCCCGTTTGCCCGGCGTGCTCGAGTGCATCCGTGTCACCAAGCCGTACAAACTCGTCAGTCGCGAAGTCCATCCCGAAGACACGATCGTCCGAGTCGGCGACGTCGAAGTCGGTGGCCCCACCACAACCCTGATTGCCGGACCATGCAGTGTCGAAACAGAGGCGCGCACGCTGGCCGTCGCAGCCGCGGCCAAAGCGGCCGGGGCACGCATCTTTCGGGCCGGGGCATTCAAGCCACGCACGAGCCCGTATGCATTCCAAGGCCTCGGCCTCGAGGCCTTGGTCACGCTGCAGCGCGTGCGCGACGAGGTCGGCCTGCCGGTCGTAACCGAGGTGCTGGACTCCGCCGACGTGGAGGCCGTAGCCGAGCACGCGGACATCTTGCAGGTGGGCGCTCGCAACATGCAAAACTTCGCGCTCCTCAAGCACCTCGCCCGCTTGCGCAAGCCCGTGCTGCTCAAACGCGGAATCTCGGCAACCGTCGACGAATGGCTCATGGCCGCAGAGTATCTGCTCGCCGGTGGCAACAAGGACGTCATCCTCTGCGAACGCGGCGTGCGGACCTTCAACCACTACTCCCGCAACACACTGGACCTGAACGCGATCCCGTTCGTGCGCCAAGTCTCGCACCTGCCGGTCCTGGTCGATCCCTCGCACGGCGTCGGCCGCCGCGAGCACGTGCGCGCCATGTCGCGCGCCGGGCTCGCAGCAGGCGCACACGGCCTGCTCGTCGAGTGCCACACGGATCCCAGCACCGCCTACACGGACGCCGATCAAACCATCGACATCGGAACCCTGACCGCCATCGCCAACGACGCGCGCGCGCTAGCCGAGCTGCTCGACCGAGACCAATAGCGAATGCGCAGCGGTCCGGGCCGGCCGCAGATAGGTCACGCCTCGGCCGCGTTTCTAGCTGTTTTGTCGAGGCTTTCCGGCTTTGCAGGGTGCGTGCTAGCGGGCGTCGCAGCCATGCCGGGTTTTCGGCCGCGTTTCTAGCCAGCGGTCTCGGCCTCGCGGAGGAAACGGTGAACCACGTCGCGCAGATAGGCGAGTGCCACCGTGGGCTCGGTCAGCCGCGGCCCGGCCGTGAAGTTGTGGCCGGCCTTCTCGACGACGACGAGCCGATCCTTGTGGACGCTGCCGCTGGCGAGCAACGCCTCGGCCTCCGACGGCGCAAAGACTGCGTCTTCTTCGCCCGCGACGATCAAGACTGGTGCTGGTGTCGTGCTCAGCAACTCGGGAATCGAAGCAAACTCGCTCAATCGACGCGCGTCCTCGAGGAACTCCGCGCCGAGTCGCACTCCGTCGGGGTCAGCATCGGTCGGAACGAGCACGCCACTCGACGCGTCGGATTCGGTGCGACCTTCGCGAACAAGCGTCATGGGTGGCGCGATCAAGACCAAGGCTGTCGGCGAGCTACGCCCCTCGGCACGCAGCCGGCGATCGGCGTGGAGCGCGAGCGCCGCTCCCTTGCCATGACCAACGAGGGCGAGGCGTGTGCGGTCCCAGCCGCCAGCAATGGTGCCGTCGCCAAGCGCTCGCACCAGGCCAACAATGTCCTCGATCTCCGTACTCAAGCGGTAGGTGCGTGCAAGCGCCGCATCGATGGCCGCGCCGCCATCGCAATATCCGCTACAGCTTGCGTCGTAGGTCACGACGCGACGCGTGCTGGCCCACGACTCGGCAACGAACGGATAGAAGCCGTGGCTGCGCGAGAGCAGGATGTCCGGAATCAAGACAAGCGCCGGACAATCTGTCGCAGACGCCGGCCCACGAACGTCCCCGCTGAGAACGTTCGGACCTCGCTGCAGATGAAAAGGTCGCGGCTCCATGCTTTGCTTGATCGGTCCCGGCCGTGGGCGAAAGGACAACCCCACACGGCCTCCCCCGGCTATTCTGCCACATCGAGCGCTCGACGTCGCGGGGCAACCGATCACCGGACCTTGCGTAGGACCTCCAGTAGAAAGTCGCAGCTCTCGGGCCTATCTGAAGTCGAAGTGACGTATAAAAAGCCTTCCTGGTGATAGTGCCGACCGTCTCCGGATCGAACGTGATCCGTGGACCATCGGATCGCCACACACGATTGCCCCCAACGTTGGAATCGACGTATGACCAAAGCACCCCCATCCAAGAAGACGGTCGAGCACCCCGTCTCGGAAGCACAACTGAAGAAGGCGGAGAGCCGTCTCGGCTACGAGTTCAAGAACAAGTCACTGCTTGCGCTGGCTCTGTGCCACGCATCCACGACCAACGAGGGACTCAAGAGCAACGAGCGACTCGAGTTCCTCGGCGACGCGGTCCTCAACCTGCTCGTCTCGTGGTTTCTGTATGAAGGGCTCCGCGATGCCGACGAAGGGACGCTCTCCCACCGCCGCTCGCGCATGACCAACGGCGAGTCGCTGGCAGCGCTCGGCAAACAGCTCAAGCTCGGCGAGCTGCTGCGGATCGGCAAGGGACAGGATCTGAGTCCGACTTCCAACATGGAGGCGGATCTCGTCGAAGCTTGCATCGGCGCGATCTTCCTCGATGGTGGAGTCGAAGCGGCTCAGGTCTTCGTCCTGCAACAAATCATCGCCGCCCACAAGACCGACGAACCGGTCTACAACGACCCCAAGTCGCGACTTCAGCACGTGACGCTGGCCCGACGCCTCGGCCTGCCGGAGTATCGCTTGATCGAAGCGACCGGACCGAGCCACCAGCAGGTATTCCTGATGGAAGTGCGCGTGGCCGGCGAGCCGCGCGGCCGCGGCACAGGGTCGAGCAAGAAGCTCGCACAGCAACAAGCCGCAACGTCGGCCCTGGTCGAGTTGGAGAAGGAAGCGCCGCCGACCAAGGACGCGGCACCGGTCCCACCAGAACCGCCGGAGGAATCCGCGGCCAAGCCGACCACAGCCAAGCCGGCCACGAGCAAGCCGGCCACGACCAAGCCGGCCACGACCAAGAAGGCAGCGACCAAGAGATCCGCAGCCAAGAAGACGGTGACGAAGGTGACGACCAAGAAGGCGACCACAAAGAAGGCCGCTCCCAAGAGGGCCGCCACCAAGAGTCGCACGGCAGCCAAGACGGACGCACAGTCGGAAGACGAGTAGGGCGAGCCTGCGCACGAACACTCACGACCCGTGACGCCCAGATCCAGGCCAGCGCGCGGCGCAGCGGCGCTACTGGCGCTGCGCCGCCGGTTTGAGCAGAGTCCCGCGTTCACGCGTCTGCCTGAGCCTGGCGCCGGCGCTGTCGTGGCGTTGGGCGGCCTCGCTGGATCCTCGAAGGCGCTGCTGACAGCCGCACTTCGCGACCGCGGTGATCGCACACTGTTCGTATGCTGCGCGGACGAAATCGAGGCCGAAGAGTGGGCCGA
>CAYSWE010000348.1:0-5579 GCA_964434515.1 uncultured Phycisphaerales bacterium
TGGCCGAGCTGGCCGTGACACGGCCGAGCAATCGCCAGGAGTTCCTCGCGGTGCGCGGACTCGGCGAACAGCGCTGGGCGCGGTTCGGCGAGCGCGTTCTCGAGTGCATTGCGTCCTGTCTCCCTGCGAACCATCCGCGTGAGAACGGCACATCCGCGAGCGAGTAGTTGGCTGCCCTCTGGACCACGCTCGGCTGGATCGGCCAGGGATGCTACTTCGCCCGATTCTTCATCCAGTGGCTTGCCTCGGAGAAGGCCCGACGCAGCGCGGCACCGAGAGTCTTCTGGTGGCTTTCGCTAGCCGGAGTGCTGCTCGTCGGCGGCGCTGCCATCGACAAACACGAGTGGGTGCTCGTCCCGGCGTTTGGCGTCAACGCGGCGGTCTATGCCCGCAATCTTTGGCTCAGCCGGAGCGCCGCGGGCGAGGGTGGACTCGGCCCAATCCCGGCGGGCCTGATCGGACTCGCCGCGGCCGGCGTCCTCATCGCCGGCAACGTCCTGCACCAAGGGTTCGCGCCGAGCCTCGCGTGGCCCTGGCTCGTGGCCGGCATCCTCGGCCAGACGATCTGGGCGACGCGCTTCCCACTCCAATGGTGGTTCTCCGAGCGCCGCGGTCTCAGTCACTTCCCCCGAGCCTTCTGGTGGCTCAGTCTCGCCGGCGCGTTCTTGAACATCGCCTACACGAGTCAGCTGCAGTCCCCGCTATTCCTCGTCGGCTACCTCCCGGCGTGGCTAGTCCCGATCCGCAACCTGATGCTCGAAGCCAAGTCCGCGCGGCGCGTTTGATAGAAAAAATGACTCTGACACCTTCTTTCGGGGGTGCTACTTCCGGAAGTGGAGGGGCACTGCGTTGCTCGTGGTCTCGACCGACAGTTTGGTCAAGTCGAACACGGTGTACGCATGGTGCAGTTGCGAGTCGGCGAGAAACGGTAGGAAGCCTTTGGGGACTGAGATCCTGGCCGTGGCCTCGCCCTTGGCGTTGAGAAAGCCTAGCGATGCCGTAATCATCGAGTTCGGCGACGTCAATGTGAAGGTCAGGTAGGCATCGGCGTTGAGCGGCAGCAGGAGGTTACTTGGCGGCAAGCGTAGCCCTGGGTTCGTGCCGGACATGGAGCCTTGGATCAGGTAGAAGAGGCCCTTGTTTGCCACGCCCGCGCGCAGACTGAGCACATGCTCGCCGCCTTCCATGAGCGAAATGTCATGCGAGCTGGCGCGCAGCTTCAGAAGCTTGCCCGAGAACACAGTCGCGGCGCCCCCACTCGAGCCGCCGATCGAAACGCCCGGCGCGCCCACGATCAGATCGGGAGTGCCATCCCCGTTGACGTCGCCAGCGGGCGTCACGAAGTTCCCGAAGAAATCCCCGGCTTTGGCGCCGCTCCAACGGAAGAGCTCGCTGCCAGTCTTCCCCGAGAACGCGTAAACCATACCGGCGTCGATGCGGCCTCCTGGGTCGGCGCGGTGCGCCCCCACCAGAAGATCGTCGAATCCGTCGCCATCGATATCGCCCAAGCCTTCGACCGGTTCACCGAAGAAGTCGCCGACCGTGCTGCCAGGCAGCGTATGCAGGACGCTGAAATCCTTACCAGAATAGACCCGGGCGTAGCCCTTCCCCTGCGTCACGAAGAACTGCCCTGCGCCGACGATCAGGTCGTCGCTACCGTCGTTGTTCACGTCTCCGGCGTTGCGAACCGAGTGTCCGAAAAAGTCGCTTGCGGCGTCGCCATTGAACGTCTTGAGCACGAGTCCTGTCTTGCCGGAGTAGACCCGTGCCATTCCGGACTCCCCGTTGCCGCCGTTATCGTCGTCCGGCGCACCAACGACCAGGTCGCTGTGACCGTCGCCGTCGACATCGCCGAAGTTGGCGACCGAGTGTCCGAAGAAATCGAACGCGTCGTCCCCGAGGAATGTCCAAAGCTTGGAGCCGTCCTTGCCCGAGAACACGAACGCGCCGCCGGCGTTCACACCGTGCGTGCCGACGCCGTGCGCGCCGACGATCACATCCGGCGTACCGTCCTTGTCGACGTCGCCCGCGGGACCAACCGAGATGCCGAAGATGCTCCGCGCAAACGGCCCCTTCCAGGTGTGCAGGACCTTGCCTGTCTTGCCCGAATAGGCGACCACGCGGCCAGCATCGACAAGCACCGATTGCCCCGTCGTTGGCACGTCGGCGAACGGCGCTCCGACGACAAAATCCGCGACCTGATCTCCATCGAGGTCACCGACGTTCGCCGCAGACCAACCGAACTGCTCAGCACCGACACCGTCGGCGATGGTCCGGAGCGCCAGCCCGGTCTGGCCCGAGTAGACGAGCACGCGGCCCGCGTTGCCAGCAAAGCCAGGCTGCGCCACGACAAAGTCGCCGTAGCCATCGGCATTGACATCGCCGAGGCCAACCGCAGAAAAACCCGACCTCAGGTTCGGTGCAGTTCCCGTAATCGTATAGAGATGGTCCTGCGCCGCGAGCGGCGCGGCCAGAAGACCGAGCAAGATGTGGAATCGAAGGGGTGTCATGGGTCTTATGCGGGCTCGTCGCTCGAGCGACGGCCCTCGGACGTCAAGCAGGGGATCGGTGAAAACCACGAGCCGAGGTAGACTCGCGATACGACTATGAGAAGGAAGGGTGAGTATAGGGTACGAGAGCGCCGGACGCGCCCTCCCAGAGGACGGCGATTTGCCGAAACTCCCTGCAGCACAGCACGTTCGGACGACCGGCGCAAGACCCTGCAGGTCACGCCGGGCTGGCGCCGTGCTAGCGCCGTCTCCGCCATCTGCCTAGCCCTCGCGGCGTGTGCAGCACCACGGCCCACCAGCACCCAGCCGGCACCCGGCCCCGCGCCGACCACCGGGCGTCGCGTCCAGTTCGAGATCGACTACGCCGTCCGCGTCGGCCGAAACACCGACCGCATCGTCCTTACAACGCTTTTGCCCCGCACTCGGCCGGGGCGCCAGTTCGTGCACAGGGTTACCGCGGACCCGACACCCGACCGGATCTGGGACGAACAGAACAACCGCTACGCCGAGTTCCGATTCACCCGACCGCGCGCCGATTTTCACGTGCGCATCCGCTGCGACCTGACGATTCAACGGTCGGATCTCAGGACCGCGAGAGCGCGCCAGCTTGCACCCGAGGAGCAGCCCAACCTGCGCCGCTACCTGGCCCAGGAGCGATTCGTCGAGGTCGACGACTTTCGGATTCGCAACCTAGCACACCAGCTGGCGGCAGAATCGGGCTCAGAGACGGAGACGGTCCGCCGGCTGCACGCTGGCGTGCTCCGCGAACTGACCGTGGACAACTACCGCCCGCAAGACGTCGGCGCGCGGCGAACGCTCGACCTCGGCACCGGCGACTGCACCGACTACATGGACCTCTTTGTTGCCCTGTGCCGCGCCCGCGGGATCCCTGCGCGCGGGGTCGAGGGTTATACACTCCCGTTTTCCTCGGTTCCGCAGCATGACTGGGCCGAGGTCTGGCTCGCCACGCATGGCTGGACGACGTTCGATCCGTTCCGCGCCGAGTGGAACGGCGAGGGCTTCGAGCGCCTGGAAAACGCCTACATTTGGCTCAGTACCGTCCGCAACGACCGAGTTCTCGACGGCCATCACTACTACGGCTATCGGTTTTGGGGCGATCCTGTGCGGGTTACGCGCAGCTTTCGCGCTGTCCCGCGAGCACGCCCGGTGCTCGCACCGCCCCATCCGTAGGGGCCCATCGGGCCGAGGGCGATTCGGGGCCGGCGTGCGGGCCGAGTCCAGGTTCAGGACGTGGGTCGGCGATTCCGAAATGAGACCGGATCGCCACGTATGAACGAGCCAACGCGCAGCAACACCGACGAGCCGATCATTCGCGCAACGACCGCGGATCTCGCCACCAGGGCAGTCCATCGATGGGCGGACTGCACCAAGACACTTGCGATCTACCCAGCCACGAACGTGCGGGTTCGCGAGTCGCTCAAGAAGCTCCTAGCCGCTCTGGAGGACGTGCGCCAGGATCTGGGCCAACTCGAGGTCCGCTTTCAGAGCGACGCAGCCCGTGTCGCCGACCAAGAACTCCGCTTTGCCGACGCGCCGAACCTGGCCTGGCTCGCAAAGCGCCTCGACAAGAGCACGCTCGAGGGCGTCGAGTTCCTCGCCGAACTCACCGAGGAAAGCCTGGTCGCGTTCACCGAGCGACTGCTCGAGTCGACCGCGGGGAGCATCCAGAGGGACATGGACTTCCAGGAGTTCTGGCCTGATGTGTATCCCGGCCTGCGGTTACTCGAGCGTCGCTATGACGACGTCACACTGGGAAAACAAGGAGATGGTGGCCCGGGCGCAACGGGGCTCTGGTCGACGGACACGCCGCAGGGACGCATGCTGTGCGAGCTGGTCGAGTCGTCGGACGGAGTCGCGCGCCGACTGGAGTCACTCGGACGCATCTTCGAGCGAGGTCCGCGCACGGCATCGGGTGGCTCGGTCGCGATGGACCTGATCGCGCAGATCATCCACGTCCTGCCCGCGGATGAACGCCGGCAACCCGACCGCGTGCTCGAGCTGACCGAGCAGATGCTCGCAGCGCTCGAGGAAGAGGTGCAGTCCACCGGCAACGACGACGCCAGCGCCCGCAACCTCGATCGCCTGATGCTCAGCGTCGGTCGCAAGTACTTCTTCGACAACCGGGCCGATCCGGACTTCTCGGCACCTACTGGCAAGCCGACCAAGGACGACAAACGACACGCGGCGGATGACGAGATCGACGAGGACACGCCGGCTCTGCTGGCCGAGATCGCGGTCCTCAGCGAGCGACGCCAAGAGATCTTGACCGCGCGAGATCTGGACAACACAGCCGAACAACTCGGCGTGTGCCTCCACTTTCTGACGCAACTCGACAGACGCGACCTCGACACGAAGCTGGTGTCACTGGCCCGCGAGATTCTCGCGCGCCCCAACGCAGACTGCATGCGCTGTCTGCGCCTGGCGCTTGACTTCGTAACCGACGAGGCGAGCGGCACGGCAAGCCCCGAGTCGTTGGACCGCGTCTTGGATTTCCTGATCGTCGCGGGTGCAAGCCGCCTCGCGGTCGAGTGCGGGTTCCTCTCCTCGGAGCGGGTCACGCAACATTCGTCTCGACTCTTCCCCTTGTTTCTGCGCGGCGTGGACTGGAACGACCCCGCTGCAGTCGACGCCTGCGAACGACTCTGCAAGACGTGCGGGCAATCGCGCGTGCGCGAGGCTGTGGCATCGACTCCGGATGCCTCCGACCTGCGCAAGTTCGAGAGCGTGTTCGACCATCCGAGGGAAGCGTTCCTACCGATCGCTCGCGTGTTGCTGGAACGTGACGAACGAAAGCACCACGAGCGGGCCACGAGCTTCTTACGGCGACTCAAGCTCGTCGAGGACGAGGCTTGCCTGCTGCGGATCCGCAAGAATGCTTCGGACCTGTCGCCGGACTATCTACTTGGCGTTGCCGCGCGAGATGCGGCAGGGAACTACAGCGAAGACCTGCGGCGCCTCGTGGTTTCCGAACTCTGCGACATCCTCGACGGCGAGGGAGACGATCCGGACACGATCGCCCAACGCCTGCTCGCGATCGAACTGCTCGGT